>JBKPKI010000204.1:0-26574 GCA_046731055.1 Actinomycetota bacterium
CTGCTGACCGAGAACCCAGAGAAGAGGACCTGACGTGGCCGTCCCGAAGCGGAAGACCTCGCGTTCCAACACCCGTTCGCGTCGCGCGAACTGGAAGGCGGCTCCGGTCGCCCTCACGACCTGCCCGCAGTGCGGCAGCAAGACGCAGCCGCACGTCGCGTGCCCGTCGTGCGGCACCTACCAGGGCCGTCACTACGCCACCGCCGAGCGTTCCGAGCACCAGGGCTGAGCGGGGTCACCCCGAGTGACCTCGTGACTTCGGCGGCCGCGAACAGCAACGCGTTCCCGCGACCCGTCGGCGCGCTCCGGGACTACCTCACCGAGGTGGTCGGGGAGCAGGTCGACGAGGCGCTGCTGGTGCGCGCCCTCACCCACCGCTCTTACGCCTACGAGCACGGCGGCCTGCCCAACAACGAGCGCCTCGAGTTCCTCGGCGACTCCGTCCTCGGTCTCGTCGTCACCGACACGCTCTACCGGACCCACCCCGACCTGCCCGAGGGCCAGCTGGCCAAGCTGCGGGCTGCGGTCGTCAACATGCGAGCCCTCGCCGACGTGGCCCGCACCGTCGGCCTCGGCGACTACGTCTTCCTCGGCCGCGGCGAGGAAGCGACCGGCGGCCGCGACAAGGCGTCGATCCTCGCCGACACGATGGAGGCGTTGATCGGGACGATCCACCTTTCGTGCGGCATAGTCAGCGCGAGCGTCTTCGTCCACCACCTGTTCGACCCGCTGATGACGCAGTCGGCGTCCCTCGGGGCGGGCTTGGACTGGAAGACCAGCCTGCAGGAGCTGGCCGCCGCCGCCGCCCTCGGCACCCCGGAGTACCAGGTCGACCACTCCGGCCCCGACCACGAGAAGCAGTTCGTGGCCAGCGCCGTCGTCGGCGACGAGGTCCTCGGCCACGGCATCGGCCGCAGCAAGAAGGAAGCCGAGCAGCGCGCCGCCGAGCAGGCCTGGGCCGCCCTCGACCAGCGCCGCCGGCCCAGCCCGGCCCTCGAGCCAGAGGTCCAGTGACGCTCGGACTGTTCGCGCCGGTCGGTATGCGCCGGCTCACCGAGGTCCGGTATGCCTGAGCTCACCGAGGTCCGGGATGCCTGAGCTCCCCGAGGTCGAGACGGTCCGCCGTGGTTTGGAGGCGTACGTCGTCGGTCGCGACATCGACACGGCCGAGTTCCGCGGCGCCCGGGTCGTCCGGCGCCACGTCCCGGGCCCTGCCGACCTTCGCGCCCGTGTCGAAGGCTCTCGCGTCGTCGGGGCCAGGCGACGTGGCAAGTACCTCTGGCTCGTCCTCCACGCTCCAGACGGTCATGAGCAAGGGCTCCTGATGCACCTCGGGATGAGTGGCCAGCTGCTCGTGCAGCCGCCCGATGCGCCGGAAGAGAAGCATCTCCACGCCCGGTTCACCTTCGCCGATCATGAGACCGAGCTGCGGTTCGTCGACCAGCGGACCTTCGGCGGCGTAGCGCTCGCCGAGCTGGACGCATACGGGATCCCCGAACCGATCGCCCACATCGCCCCAGACCCCCTCGACGCGGCCTGGAACGAGCGCGCTGTCGTCGTTCGCATGAAGTCCCGCTCCAGCGCGGTGAAGCGGTGCCTCCTCGACCAGTCGCTGGTCAGCGGGATCGGCAACATCTACGCCGACGAGGCCCTGTGGCGGGCGGCCATCCACGGCGAGCGTCCCGCGAACCGACTCACCAAACCGGCTCTGCACCGGCTGCTCGGCCATGCCCGTGACGTCATGGTCGAGGCGCTCGGCCAGGGCGGGACCAGCTTCGACGCGCTCTACGTCAACGTGAACGGCTCGTCGGGCTACTTCGACCGCTCGCTCGACGCGTACGGGCAGGAGGGGCGGCCCTGCCGCCGGTGCGGGACGCCCATCCGCCGCGAAGCCTTCATGAACCGGTCCTCGTTCTCGTGCCCCCGGTGTCAGCCCCGACCACGGCTGGCCACGGTCATCCGGTCAGGTCCTCGGGCGGGGCCGTGAGCGGGCCACCGGCGTCGCCGGTGTTGACCGTGCCCTCCGGCTCGATCAGAACCACGCTGACGTCGCCCTCGGCCACCGGCCGGTGCTCGACACCCTTCGGCACGACGTAGAGCTGCCCCGGCCCAACCACGACGTCGCCGTCGCGCAGCTGGATCACCAGCGTCCCCTCGACGACCAGGAAGAGCTCGTCGGTCTCCGGATGGCTGTGCCACACGAACTCGCCCTTGAGCTTCACGACCTTCACGGCGTAGTCGTTGAGCCGGGCGACGACCTTCGGGCTCCAATGCTCGGAGAACAGCGAGAGCCGCTCGTGCAGGTCGACGACCCGTGAGGTCACCGTCCAACCACCCGGAACCGGCCCACGAAGATGCCGCTGGGGAAGGCCTGTCCGGAGACCGGCTCCAGCTCGGTGTGCGTGTCGCCGAACAAGTGGGTACCGGCGCCGAGGACGACGGGCAGGACGGTGAGCCGGTACTCGTCCACCAGCCCGGCCGCGGCGAGCTGCCGGACCAGGTCGCCACTGCCGAGGACGATGAGGTCGCCGTCGCCGTCGGCCTTGAGCGCCCGCACCGCCTCGACGGCGTCACCGTCGAGCCGCACCGAGTGCGGGTGCGGCAGCGGGTCGGTCAGCGCGTGGGACGCGACGTACTTGGTCGTGTTCCGCAGGATCTCGGTGAACGGGTTGGGGTCGGGCGTCGACAGCCAGTGGCCCACCAGGTCGAGGTAGGTGCGCCGCCCGAACAGCATCTCCGCAGACCCTCCGGTGTCGCCCATGCTGGCCTGCACCGCCTGGGGGTCGCGGCTGAGGATGTCGGAGGCCCATCCGCCGTACCGGAAGCCGCCCCGTTCGTCCTCGTCGCGCCGCCCCGGAGCTTGCATGACTCCATCCAGCGACATGTTCTCGACCACCACGACGTTGCGCATCGCGCCAGCCTAGGAGCGCCCGGCTGCGGCGCATACCGCTGCAGTTAGCATCGTCGGCGTGACGGAGTCGCTTCGCCCGCTGACCCTGCCCGAGCCCTCCGCCGCCGAGGAATGGCTGGATGCGCGGGCCCGAGGTGACCTCGACCAGGCCCGCGACCTTGTCGCCGCGATCAAGGCCGACCGGCCAACTGATGCCGCCGAACTCCTAGCCCGGTGGAACGACGTCAGCATCGCCATTGCCAACGTCGCGTCCGTCGCCTCGCTGTTCAGCGAGGTCCACCCGCTCGAGGCGGTGCGCTCCCGCGGCGAGGCCGCGATGCAAGAGGTCCAGAAGCTGGACACCGACCTCAGCCTCGACCGCGAGCTGTACGAGGTGTTCGCCGGGGTCAACGGGTCCAACCTCGAGCCCACGGCCAAGCGCTTGCTCGACAAGACGTTGCTTGACTTCCGGCGCGGCGGCGTCGACAAGGACGACGTCACCCGGGCCAGGGTCAAGGAGCTGTCCGAGCGAGCCGTCCTCGTCGGGCAGGAGTTCAGCAAGAACATCCGGGACGACGTCCGCAGCGTCAAGGTCGCGCCCGACAAGCTCGACGGGATGCCCCAGGACTGGATCGACGCCCATGCCGTCGACGAGGACGGGCTGGTCACGCTGACCACCGACTACCCGGACGTCGTCCCGTTCTCGACCTACGGCCGCGACCGCGAGACCCGGCGGGCGCTGCGCATGGAGTTCCTCAACCGCGCGTGGCCGGCCAACGACGCGCTGCTGACGGAGCTCTTGGAGATCCGGCGCGAGCACGCGGGCCTCCTCGGCTACCCGGACTGGGCGGAGTACGACGCCGAGGTCAAGATGATCAAGCACGGCGCGGCGATTCCGCAGTTCATCGACCGGATCGCCGACGCCGCGCTCGAATCGGGACAGCGCGACCGCCATGTCGTCCTCGATCGGATGCGGCAGGACTACCCCGACGCCGAGACGATTGACGCCTCCGACCTTGCCTTCTACGCCGAGGCGGTGCGCCGCGAGCAGCTGGACGTCGACGCGCAGCAGGTGCGTGCGTTCTTCGACTTCCCTGCCGTTCGCCGTGGTCTCCTCGACGTCACCGGGCGCCTCTTCGGGCTGACCTACCGACCCGCGGACGACGCCGTCCTGTGGGACGAGGCGGTCGCCGCATACGACGTCCATCTCACCGACACCGGGGAGCGGCTCGGCCGCATCTACCTCGACCTCCACCCGCGGGAGGGCAAGTTCAAGCACGCGGCGCAGTTCGACCTGGTCCGCGGCATCAAGGACCGACAGCTCGCCGAAGGGGTTTTGGTCTGCAACTTCCCGCGCGGCCTCATGGAGCACTCGGACGTCACCACGCTGTTCCACGAGTTCGGTCACCTCGTGCACCACGTGTTGGCCGGCCGCGGTGAGTGGGTGCGGTTCTCCGGCGTGGCGACCGAGTGGGACTTCGTCGAGGCGCCCAGCCAGATGCTCGAGGAGTGGGCTTGGGACGCCGACGTGCTGCGGACCTTCGCGCGCAACGCGGCGGGGGAGCAGATCCCCGCCGAGCTGGTCGACAAGATGCGCCGGGCCGACGACTTCGGCAAGGGCTACAACGCGCGAACCCAGATGTTCTACGCGTCCATGTCGTACTGGTTTCATGTCGACATCCCCGACGACCTCACCGAGCGGACCCGGGAGCTGCAGACGCGGTACAGCCTGTTTCCGTACATCGAGGGCACCCACATGCCGGCGTCGTTCGGTCACCTCGAGGGCTACGGCTCCGGCTATTACACGTACATGTGGTCGCTGGTCATTGCCAAGGACCTCTTCAGCGCCTTCGACCGCGCCAACATGTTCGACCCCGCTGTCGCTGGCCGGTACCGCGACCGGATCCTCGCCCAGGGCGGGCAACAGGACGCTGCGGACCTCGTCGAGGACTTCCTCGGTCGGCCCTACACCTTCGACGCGTATGCGGCGTGGCTGGCGGAGTAGGGCCGGCCCGATAGCTCCCGCTTCTCAGGCGGCCGCCACCCAGCGCAGCCGGACATGGTCCCGGCTCCCACAGCACCAGCACGGGTCCCCGGACCACATGCCGACCCAGGCGACGGCGCACGCGGTGCACGTGAGCCACTGCGCGTACTCACGCGCGGGCTCGGCCGGCGCCGGACCCCTTGGGCCCGTGGTGATCTCGACGTCCATGACCGGAGGAGCGGTACCCGGGTGGCACCGATACACCGGACGGCCTTCGATTCCGAGGCGGGTCGTCAGGGGGCTTTGAGCTCTTTGAGCACGACCGCCTGGCCCGTGTGCCGGGTGCTCAGCTCGGCCATCGCGGCGCGGACCGTCTTGGCAAACAGGTGCGTGCCGGAGAGCCCAGGGTGGACCTTGTCCGACTGCAGCAGCCCCAGGTTGGCCCGGATCGCGGCGTTCCAGTCGGCCACGACGACGTTGGAGCGCGTCGACGCGACGCGGGCCAGCGTCGCGTTGGCCTCGTCGATCCACGTCGACTTGGGGTTGTAGAGGTTGACCAGCACGACCATCCGGTCCGGCCCCAGCACGTCGAGGGTGCGAACCACGGTGTCCTCGGTGACGCCGGCGTTGGTGCCGAAGGCCAGGACCACCGCGCGCCGGGTGTCGGCGCCGCGGGAGGTGACCGCCGCGAGCCCGTCGCTCCATAGGCGGTTCGACTTCGCGTCCTGGCGCACCCCCGGGAAGTAGTAGTCGATGGCCTGCTTCGTGGTCGCGACGAGGGAGTCGCCGAAGACGTCGACTTGGTCGCCGTTCGGCATGGACCAGTCCTGCGCCGGGCTACCGGCAGCCGGGGCCGCAGCGCCGCTCGGGGAGGGCGCCGGTGCCGGCGCGGGCGTCGCCGCGGCGACCGGACTTGAATCGGTCGTGGTCTCGGCGATGGCCCGCTCCGTGTCGCTGCGGGTGGGCGCGGTCATGACGACCACGACACAGGCGGCGACCAGCACCGCCGACGCGGCCGCCGTGAACCGAGGCGCTCCTGAGCCGCCGGACCTCATCGACCGCCAGGCCATCCGACCACACTCCCGGAAACCCCAGACTCGGATCGGCGCCTCGACGAACCGGTACGAAAGGTCGGCCAGGGCGACGGTGACGAGGACGCACCAGATGGCACTGACGATGTGCTGGAACGTGCCCGGTGCCGTCCGCATGTCCTGGCCGATGATGACGATCACCGGCCAGTGCCACAGGTAGATGCCGTAGGAACGGCGCCCGATCCACGTCACCGGGTCCGCGCACAGCAGCGTTCGCCAACGGGAGTCCGGGGGAGACGACCACTGGGTATGCGGGCCGCGGCCGTCCGGGACCGCTACCGGTAGCAACGCGGCCACCAGCACGACGGTCGCCACACACGCGACGGCCAGCCCACCCCGGAAGGTCAGTGGGGAGTCCTCCTCGAGGACCCAGAACAGCACGGCCAGCACGAGGAGGGCCAGCCCTAGGACCGGCCGGCGGACAGCGAGCCAGGCCGACGCGAACCGGCTCTGGCGGACTGAGGTGGGCGGCGCGGTGACCCACGAGGCGTACCCGAAGGCCAGGGCTGCTCCGAGCATCAGCCCCATGACGTGGGTGTCGGTGCCGTAGTAGACGCGGGTGGCGTCGTCGCCGGGGACGAACCACAGCGCCATCAGCGCCGTCGACAGCACGGCGACACCTAGCATTAGACCGAGCGACACGGCCGGGCGCCGGCGCACGGCCACGGTCGTCATCAGGAGGGCCACGACCAGCGGCCACGTGAGGTAGAACTGCTCCTCCACCGCCAGAGACCAGAAGTTCATGAATAGCTGCGGAGAGGTCTGGTCGAAGTAGCTGGAACCGGCTGCGATCTCTACCCAGTTCGTGGAGAACGTCAGGGCGCCCAGCAGCTGACGGTCGATGTGGACCACGAGGTCGTGATGGGCGATCCGAGCCGCCACGGTGCTGACGACGACGCAGCCGACGAGGGCCGGCAGGAGGCGCCGCGCGCGGCGGACCCAGAACCGACCGAACGCGATTCGGCCGCGGCCGAGCGCCTCGCGCTGGAGGAGCGTCGTGATGAGAAACCCGGACACGACGAAGAAGACGTCGACCCCGAGGAACCCCCCGGGCAGCCAGGCGGGGTCCAGGTGGTACACGACGACCGCGACGATGGCGAGGGCGCGAAGCCCGTCGAGCCCCTCGAGGCGGCTGGTGACGGCTGGGCCGGCGCGCGCGTACCGAGAAGGCGCCGTCGTCGGCGCCGGGCGCGCCAGCGTGGACACCGTGCCGCCTCCTCCCGTCCGACCCCGCTCGCGAGCATAGGGAGGCTGCCGCCCGATCCCGTGGAGCCACGCGGCGGCCGGAGGCGGCTCGTAGGGTGAAGCGGTGGCCGAGCGTTCTGGGGAGACTGGAGGTACCGAGCGCGCGACCGCATACGTCCGCGGTGACGTCCAAGGCGTGGGGTTCCGGTTCTGGGCCCGGGCGCGAGCCCGTGACCTCGGCCTGGTCGGATACGCGAAGAACCTCCCCGACGGCCGCGTCGAGGTCGTAGCACAGGGCGACGGGAACGCGGTGGCCCGGTTCCTCGCCCTGCTCGACGAGAACCCGTCCACCGCGAGACGGCCCGGTTCGGTGAGCGGGGTCGTGACGCAGTGGGGTCGCGCCCTGCCCGGCGTCGGGTCGTTCGACGCGAAGTGAGGCATACCCTGAACCGCGTGTCGACCGAGGTCTCGGCGGAGTCACCTCTGGAGCTGCCTCCAGAGCTCCTCCGGCTGCGGGCGAGCATCGACAACATCGACGCGGCCCTGATCCACTTGCTCGCGGAGCGGTTCAAGGCCACCCAGGCGGTCGGGGTGCTCAAAGCTGAGCGGCACATGCCGCCCGCCGATCCCAAGCGGGAAGAGCAGCAGGTGGCCCGGCTGCGAGCCCTGGCCCAGGACTCCGGACTGGACCCGGTCTTCGCCGAGAAGTTCCTCGAGTTCGTCATCGCCGAAGTCATCCACCACCACGAGCAGATCGCGGAGGCGGCCCAGTCATAACGGGCTGCTGAGTCACAAGAGCATCACCGGTCCCTCGAACCACCGAGCGGTCGAGGTGCGGGATGGTCGGTGACCGCGCTTGTAGGGTGGCCGCGATGTACGTCAAGAGCCTGACGATGAAGGGTTTCAAGTCCTTTGCGTCGTCGACCCACCTGCGCCTCGAACCGGGCATCACGTGCATCGTCGGGCCCAACGGGTCGGGCAAGTCCAACGTCGTCGATGCCCTCGCCTGGGCCATGGGCGAGCAGGGTGCCAAGTCCCTGCGCGGCGGCTCGATGGAGGACGTCATCTTCGCCGGCACCGCCGGCCGACCTCCGCTCGGTCGCGCCGAGGTCAGCCTGACCATCGACAACACGGACGGCGCGCTGCCGATCGACTACACCGAGGTGACCATCTCGCGGACGATGTTCCGCAGCGGCGGCTCCGAGTACGCGATCAACGGCACCGGCTGCCGACTGCTCGACATCCAGGAGCTGCTGTCCGACAGCGGCATCGGCCGCGAGATGCACGTCATCGTCGGCCAGGGCCAGCTGGACGCGGTGCTGCGCGCGACGCCCGAGGAGCGGCGCGGCTTCATCGAGGAGGCGGCCGGGGTCCTCAAGCACCGCAAGCGCAAGGAGCGCGCGCTGCGGAAGCTCGAGGCGATGGAGGCCAACCTCACCCGCATCACCGACCTGACCGGGGAGATCCGCCGTCAGCTCGGGCCGCTCGGGCGGCAGGCGGAGACGGCCCGCAAGGCCGCCGTCATCCAGGCCGAGGTCCGCGACGCCCGGCTGCGGCTGTTGGCCGACGACCTCGTCCAGCTCACCGCGACCCTCGAGCAGGAGGTCGCCGACGAGACCGCCCTGCTCGCCCGCCGGACGGAGGTCGAGGACGGCCTCGCCCGGGTCCGCGAGCGGATCGGAGAGCTGGAGGCGGCCGGCGAGGAGGCGCGGCCCGAACTCACCCGTGCACAGGAGCGCTGGTATGCGTTGTCGCGCCTCACCGAGCGGCTCACGTCGACCGGGTCGCTGGCCTCCGAGCGGGTCCGCCTCCTCCGCCAGGACCTTGCCGACGACGCCCGTGAGGCCGGTTCGGCGGCGACCAGCCGCGACCCGGAGGAGCTGCGTCGCCAGGCCGCCGAGCTCCTCGGTCAGCACGAGGCGCTGCTGGTCGAGGTCGGCGACGCCACAACCGCGCTCGAGGTCGCGGTCGCCGAGCGCATCGGGGTGGAGCAGGCGTACTCGGCCGAGCAGCAGCGACTGGCGCGGGTCGCCCGCGCCGTCGCGGACCGACGGGAAGGACTGGCCCGGCTGGCCGGGCAGGTGGCGGCCAAGGCGTCTCGCATCGAGGCCGCGGAGGGCGAAATCGGCCGGATGCGACAGACGGTCGAGGCGGCGCGGGCCCGGGCGGTGCAGGCCGAGCGCGAGTTCGCGGCGCTGGAGTCGTCGATCGCCGCCGAGGAGGCCGGTGAGGAGGATCTCGACGCGGGGTACGAAACCGCCGCCGCCCACCTCGACCGGCTGCACGCGCAGCTGGAGGAGCTGCAGGAGGCCGAGCGGTCGGCAGAACGGGACCGTCAGTCTTCCGCGGCGCGCGTGGACGCCCTTGAGCTGAGCCTGCGCCGCAAGGACGGCGCGGCGGCCCTACTGGCGGCCGGTGACGAGGCGCATACGATCTCGGGTTCGGTGGCGTCGTTACTGGAGGTCGCGGCCGGGCACGAGGGAGCCGTCGCCGCGGCCCTCGGGTGGGCAGGCGACGCGCTGGCCGTGGACACGTTGGCCGGGGCGGCCGCTGCCATTGACCGGCTGCGGTCCGACGACGCGGGTCAGGCCGGGTTGCTGGTGCCGGAGACGGCGGGATCGATCGATCGGGCGGCGTGGCCGGTGCTACCCGGCGGAGCGCGGTGGGCCCTCGACGTCGTCACGTGTCCCGACCGCCTGCGGCCCGCCGTCGAGCGGATGCTCGAGCGCGTCGCGTTGGTCGACGACGCCGCGGCCTGTGCCACGCTGGTCCACCAGGGCGTCATCGCGGCGACCCGCAACGGTGATGTCTTCGGCCCGGGTTGGGTCCGCGGGGGGAGCGCCGCCGCGCCGAGCCTTTTCGAGATCCGCGCCGCGGTCGACGAAGCCCGCGACCGGCTCGCCGAGGCGTCAAGCCGCGCGGAGCGCGCCCGCTTCGCCATCGGCGCGCTGAGCAGTCGGGTCGCCGAGGCCACCGACACCGTCGAGGCGGCCCTCGACCAGTTGCACGAGTCCGATGCCAAGATGTCGGCGGTCGCGGAGAGACTGGGGGCGCTCGGCGCGGCCGTCCGGGGTGCGCGGGCCGAGGCAGAGCGGACGGAACACGCGATCGCCGTCGCCGAGGCCGCACTCGAGGCGGAGCGAGACGAGCGCAGTGCACTGGCCGAGCGCTACGACGCCGCGGTCGGCCAGCCGGCGAGCTCGGCCGGAGCTGACGGCGAGGTCGGGGACGCCGAGGTCGTCGCGGACATCGCGTCGACCGAGGAGCGGGACCGCCTTGATGCCGCGGCGACCGCCGCCCGGGCGCACGAGACCGAGCTCCGGCTGGCCTTGCGGACTCGCGAAGAGCGGGCCCGCGCTCTGCACGACCGGGCGACGTCGTTGGAGGCGGCCGCCGTCGCGGAGATCGACGCCCGCGCTCGGCACGAGGCCCGACGGCTGCGCCGGATGCGCGAGGCTCAAGTGGCTGACGCGGTCAGGATCGGGGCGGCCTACGCGGCGGGTGTCCTCGCCGGCGCGGCCGACCAGGCCGACGCGCTGCGGCGCCACGCCGAGGAGCGCCGCACCACGCGGGACGCCGAGCTCGCCGTGCTGCGTCGCGACGGCGGCGTCCTCCAGGAAGAGCTGCGCGAGCTGACCGACTCCGTTCACCGCGACGAGGTCGCCCGGGCGCAGCAGCGGCTGCGCATCGAGCAGCTGGAGGCCCGCGCCGTCGAGGAGCTCGGGGTGGACCCGTCGACGCTGGTCGAAGAGTTCGGGCCGCACCGGCTGGTGCCGCAACCACCGCCGGAGGGGAGCGACGAGCCCGCCGCGCCGCAGGCATACGTGCGAGAAGTGCAGGAGAAGCGGCTCCGCAGCGGCGAGCGGCGGCTCGCGGCGCTCGGCCGGATCAACCCCCTCGCGCTCGAGGAGTTCTCTGCGCTCGAGGAGCGGCACACCTTTCTCACCACGCAGCTGGAGGACCTCAAGCGGTCCAAGCGAGACCTGCTCGACATCCTCCGCGAGGTCGACGAGCGGATCGAGCGGGTGTTCACCGAGGCCTACCACGATGTCGCAGTGCAGTTCGAGCGGGTCTTCGCGCGGCTGTTCCCCGGTGGTGAGGGACGGCTGGTCCTCACGGACCCGGGCAGCATGCTGACGACCGGCCTCGACGTCGAGGCGCGACCGCCGGGCAAGAAGATCAAGCGGCTCTCGCTGCTCTCGGGAGGGGAGCGGTCGCTCGTGGCGGTGGCCCTGCTCATCGCCATCTTCACCGCTCGCCCCTCGCCGTTCTACGTCCTCGACGAGGTCGAGGCGGCCCTCGACGACGCCAACCTCGGTCGCCTGCTCGTCCTCCTCGAGGAGCTGCGCGACTCGAGCCAGCTGATCGTCATCACCCACCAGAAGCGGACGATGGAGATTGCCGACGCTCTCTACGGCGTGACGATGCGGGGCGACGGCGTGACGACGGTCGTCTCTCAGCGGATGACGGACGTCGCCACCGCGCAGCCGGCCTGAGGGCTGCTGGGCGGCTGCCGGCGGGCGCAATCCATGTGGCCAAGCGGCCAGGTCCGACGCGCGGCCACGTCGCCGAGACCGGGCCAGACTCGGGCGCTGTGGGTGTCGGCATCCCAGCCCCGTCGGTGACGGTTCGGTCACAGCCTTAGCGTGGTGCGGCCGTTCACGCCAGTCCCATAGGTCACAATGGTCACATGTTCGCGTTGGTTCTGGGCATGCTCGTCTGCCTGGTCGGAGGCATGGTCGTCATGGGCTTCGTCGCGGCGCAGGCGCGCCGGGACGGCCGCGATGTGCTGACCGCGCGCGGCGAGGAGGTCGTCGGCCGGGTCACGACCAAGCGCTGACCGCGGGCCCTGGCCGGCGGCCTGGAGCGCCGCGGACGGCCGGCCGGACGGTGGTGTCGACCGTGCGAGGATGGGCGCCGTGTTCGACCAGGTCTGGGAGATCGTCGCCGTCTGCGTGCTCGTCGCGATCGTGCTCGTGGCCGCAGTCGTGGGCCTGGTGCGGGGCCGATCGTCGCGCCAGAAGGAGCTGACGCCGCCGCCCGCGCCGCCCAAGCCGTCGACGACGACCGCGCCGCCCACGGACCTCGACACCGACACCGAACCCGGCAGGACCGGCACTCTCCAAGCGCCCCCGCCGACCGCTCCACCCGAGCCGGATGTCGACGACGTCCTCGTCGAAGAGCTGCCGACCCTCGAGCGGCCGGCCTCCGCGCGGGGTCGTCTGGCCCGGTTGCGGGCCCGGCTGGCCCGCAGCAACACCGCGATCGGCAACGCCCTGCTCGGCCTACTGTCCCGCGGCGGTCTTGACGAGGAGGCCTGGGAGGAAGTCGAGGACATCCTCATCCGGGCCGACCTCGGCGTCGAGGCGACGGGTGAGCTGGTGGACCGGCTGCGCACCAAGGTCAGGGTCGACGGGTCTGGTGCGACCGACGAGGCGCAGGTCAAGGCCTGGCTCAAGGAGGACCTGCTCGAGCTCGTGGGGCCGGCCCTGGATCGCCGGATCGCGTCGTCGCGGGTCGACGGCCGGCCGGCCGTGATCCTCGTGGTCGGCGTCAACGGCACCGGCAAGACGACCACCGTGGGCAAGCTGGCCCGGGTCCTCGTCACCGAGGACCGCGACGTCGTCCTCGGTGCCGCCGACACCTTCCGGGCGGCCGCCGCCGACCAGCTCGAGACGTGGGGTGCGCGGGTCGGGGTACCCACCATCCGCTCGGAGAAGGAGGGCGCCGACCCCGCTGCCGTGGCGTTTGACGCGGTCAAGGCCGCCGGCGAGATCGAGGCGGACGTCGTCATCATCGACACTGCCGGCCGCCTTCACACGAAGGTCGGCCTCATGGACGAGTTGGGCAAGGTCAAGCGGGTCATCGAGAAGCAGAGCCCCATCGACGAGGTCCTCCTCGTCCTCGACGCGACGACGGGTCAGAACGGGCTCCGCCAGGCGGAGGTCTTCTCCGACGTGGTCGACGTGACCGGGATCGTCCTGACCAAGCTCGACGGCACGGCCAAGGGCGGCATCGTCGTCGCGGTGCAGCGGCAGCTGGGCGTCCCGGTCAAGCTGGTCGGCCTGGGCGAGGGGCCGGACGACCTGGCCCCCTTCGATGCCGAGGCGTTCGTCGACGCGATCGTCGGCTGAGCAACTGGCGTGGAGCGCTGAACAACGGGCGCGGAGCGCCGCCAGCTTCTCCGCACGTGATGACCTTTCGGCCGACATATCGGACATCGGGCGCCCACTTCTCATCACGTGCGGAGTTGTTGGTGGTCGGCACGGGTCAGCCGTGGGGCAGCCGCTCGTAATCCTGGCGCAGGTCGTCGCGGGGATGGCGCGGGTCGGTCAACGCCCAGTGCACCGCCCGGACGGCTGCCGATCCGAGGGGTAGGGCGAGGATCCGCTCGGTCACCGGCAGCGCCGGCAGCCGCAGCATCTCCTTGGCCCACAGCGGCAGCAGCGCCACGGCACCCGCCGCCAGACACGCATACCCCGGCTTCTCGGCCCACGTCAGGGGCGGGTGCAGCAGGAGGAATCGGGCCGCGTCGTGTGCCGCCGGTGTTCCCTGGAGCTCGGGCCGGTATGCAGCCAACCTCGTCTCCAGCTCGGCCACCGTCCTCGGCGGGTCGAGAACGCCGAGCCGCGCCGCGATGGACCCTGACTGCGCGACGTACCCGTCCTCCTCGGCGGGCGTGAGCCGAGACGCGCCGAAGCGCCGGTAGCTTGCGAGGAAGCTGTCCATCTCGGCCACGTGGACCCAGCCGAGCAAGTGGGGGTCCGACGCCGCGTACGGCCGTCCGTCCGGCGTTCGGCCGCGAACTCGCTCGTGGATGGCGCGCACCGAGGCGACCGCCGCCTCGGCGTCCGGCACCGTCCCGAAGGTGGTCCGCGCGAGGAACTCCGACGTCCGCTGCAGTCGCCCCCACGGGTCGGACCGGTAGCCCGAGTGGCCGGCGACCCCCGCCATGGCCAGCGGATGCAGCGACTGCAGGAGCAGCGCCCGGATGCCACCGACGAACATCGAGGCGTCGTCGTGGACCCGCCAGATCGGGTCGCTGTCGCGGAACCAGCGATCGCCTTGAGCCAGCCAGATGGCTCGCGCCTTGTCCTCGGCGTCCTCGCCGGCGACCTTGTCCCGCAAGGAGTTTGCGAGCCAGCGCCGGGCCGGCTCGGCCACGGACAGCGCGGCGTCGACAGGGGTCGTCACACCTCATCCTCACCCCTGGACCGCACGCGCCACCAACCGGACCGTGCACCGGCGCCGAAACACAGCGATAACAGGCGGGGGGCATTGCTTACACGGCCGTAACAGTCGCCGCGACGGCGTGAAACGCGCTTCCCCCAGGGTTTGGGGCTATGAGCGCACTTTCACTCGTTACGGCCGACGGGCCGTTCATCGACAGCGGGAACACCGCGTGGGTCATCGCGGCTGCGGCACTCGTCCTGTTCATGACGCCCGGCCTGGCCTTCTTCTACGGCGGCATGGTCCGCACCAAGAGCGTCCTCAACATGATGATGATGTCGTTCATCACGATGGGGACCGTCGGGACCGCCTGGATCCTCTGGGGGTACAGCGAGGCCTTCGGGCCCGACGTCGGCGGCGGCCTGGTCGGCAACCCCTTCGCCAAGTTCGGTCTGAGCGGCGTGTTCGGCGAGATCTACGGCTACGTGCCGGCCGACGCCGCCGCAGGGACCGAGGCGGCGGGCGGCATCCCCGGCGGCGCCTTCGTCGCCTTCCAGGTGGTCTTCGCGATCATCGCCGTGGCCCTGGTCTCCGGCGCGATTGCCGACCGGGCGAAGTTCACGACGTGGACGGTCTTCACCGTGGTGTGGGCGACCCTCGTCTACTTCCCCGTCGCCCACTGGGTCTTCGCCTTCTCCGGGTACGCGGCCGAGACCGGCGGATGGATCGCCAACAAGGCCGACGACCTCTTCCTCGGCGGCGTCGGCGCCTACGACTTCGCCGGTGGTACCGCCATCCACATCAATGCCGGTGCCGCCGGTCTGGCGCTGGCGCTCCTCCTCCGCAACCGCATCGGCTGGCCCAGAGAGCCGATGCGTCCCCACAACCTCACCCTCGTCATGATCGGCGCCGGCATCCTCTGGTTCGGCTGGTTCGGTTTCAACGCCGGCTCGGCCCTCGGTGCCGGTCCGCAGGCGGCCGGCGTCTGGGTCAACACCCTCGGCGCCACCTGCACGGCCATGCTCGGCTGGCTCCTGGTAGAGCGGTTCCGCGACGGGCACGCCACCTCTCTCGGCGCCGCCTCCGGTGTCGTCGCCGGCCTGGTCGCGATCACCCCGGCGTGTGCCACGGTCTCGGCCTGGGGCGCCCTGGTCGTCGGCCTGGTCGCCGGCGCTGGCTGTGCCCTCGCGGTGGGCCTGAAGTACCGGCTGGGCTTCGACGACAGCCTCGACGTCGTCGGTGTCCACCTGGTCGGCGGTCTGATCGGCACGCTGCTCATCGGCTTCCTCGCCGATGCGACCAACAGCCCCACCGCGGCGGCCGGTCTAACCCACAACGACGGCCTTCTCTTCGGCGGCGGGTTCGAGCAGCTCGGGGCGCAGGCCCTCGGCGCCCTGGCCGTGCTGGTCTACTCGTTCGTCGTGACGTCCATCATCGGGTGGGTGCTCCACAAGGCCATCGGCTTCACGGTCCGCGAGGACGACGAGGTCAACGGCATCGACCTGCTGGAGCACGCGGAGACCGCATACGAGCTCAGCAGCTTCGGTGGTGGCGGTAGCGGGCGCAGCGTGCTCGCCGCCCGCACCGCCCCGCTGGAGCCCAGTGATACGCCGCCGGCCGCCGCGGCCAAGGAAGGAGCATCGGCATGAAGCTCATCACCGCGATCATCAAGCCGCACCAGCTGGACGAGGTGAAGGAGGCCCTCGAGGTCTACGGCATCTCGGGCATGACCGTCAGCGAGGCGAGCGGGTACGGGCGCCAGCGGGGGCACAGCGAGGTCTACCGCGGCGCGGAGTACACCGTGGACTTCGTCCCGAAGGTCCGTGTCGAGGTCCTCGTCGACGACCTCGACGCCGGGAGCGTCATCGACGTCATCCTCAAGGCCGCACACACCGGCCGGATCGGCGACGGGAAGATCTGGTCGATCCCCGTCGACGACCTCGTCCGGGTCCGCACCGGCGAGCGCGGGCACGACGCACTCTGAGGCTGACCACCGCCTGATGACCGACGTCACGACGCGGCGGCTCGACCTGGCCGGCACCCGGAGCTTTTCGGCTCCGGGTGCCGGTCCGGCGAGGCGGGCGGCCCTCAGCGGGTTCGGTAGGGAATGGCTCGCCGAGCTCTGGGACGACGCCACCGCGACCCGCCGGCTCCCGGGCGTCGCCCTGGCCGCGGTGGGCAGCCTGGCCCGCCGCGACGCGGGCCCGCTCAGCGACTTCGACCTCGTCCTCGTCCATCAGTCGCGCGCCCTCGGCGCCGCCGATCTCACCGCCCTCGCCGACCGGCTCTGGTACCCGATCTGGGACCAGGGGGTGAAGCTCGACCACAGCGTCCGCACCGTCAACCAGTGCCGGACGGTCGCTGGCGCGGACCTGTCCGCCGCCGTCGGCCTTCTCGACATCACGTATGTCGTCGGCGACGAGGACGTCGTCAACGCCGCGAAGTCGACCGTCGCGCACGACTGGCGCGCCAACGCGCGCACGCGGCTCCCGCAACTGCAGGAGCAGATTGCGCAACGCCACTCCCGGCAGGGCGACCTCGCGCATCTCCTCGAGCCTGACCTCAAGGAGGCGCGCGGGGGGTTGCGCGACATGACCGTGCTCCGCGCCCTGGCCGCGGCCTGGCTGGCGGACCGGCCGCACGGGGCCGTGGACGCCGCATACGAGAAGCTGCTCGACGTCCGTGACGCGGTCCACGTCGTCACCGGCCGGGGGCGCGACCGGCTGGCCCGCGAGGACCAGGACGCCGCGGCGGCGCTGCTCGGATACCCCGACGCGGACGAGCTGCTCACCGACGTCTCCACGTGCGCGCGGCTCATCGCGTACTCGCTGGACGGGACGCTGCGACGCGCGGCGCAGGCGCAGCGGGCCCGGACCCTGCGGGTTGGACCCCGGCGGCCGCGGATGACGCCCCTGGGGTTCGGCTTGTTCCTGTCCGACGGCGAGGCGGTGCTCGGTCCGGGCGTCGATCCGGCTGGAAACCCGTTGCTCGTGCTGCGCGCCGCCCTGGTCGCGGCTCGGCATTCCGTCACCATCGCCCCGACGACGCTTCAGAACCTCGCTCGGAACGGCCCACCGATCCCGACACCATGGCCACCGGCCGCGCTGGCGATCTTCGGCGACCTGCTCGCCACGGGCCCTGGGCTGGTGTCGGTCTGGGAGGGGCTGGACCTGGCCGGAGTCGTCGAGCGGTGGATCCCCGAGTGGGCCGCGGTGCGCAGCCGGCCACAGCGCAATGCCGTGCACCGGCACACCGTCGACCGGCACCTCATCGAGACCGTTGTCCGGGCCAGCGGGCTCCTGCGTGAGGTCGGCCGGCCCGATCTCCTGCTGCTGGCCGCGCTGCTTCACGACATCGGCAAGGTGCCCGGCGCTCGCGACCACTCAGAGATCGGCGCTCCGATCGCCGACACCGTGCTGCGCCGGCTGGGCGTCGGCGACGAGGACCGCGAGCTGGTCGTGCGGCTGGTCCGCGAGCACCTGACGTTGATCGACCTGGCCACTCGGCGCGACGGAAACGACCCGCAGACCATTGCCATGGTGTCCAAGGCTGTGGACGGAAGTCTGGCCAATCTGGATCTGCTCCGTGCGCTCACCGAGGCCGACGCCAGTGCAGCCGGGCCGGCGGCGTGGACGGACTGGCGGGCGTCCCTGCTGGAGAAGCTGGTCACGACCGCCCGGACCGCGCTGGCGGAGGGTGCTCCGCCGCCGGAGTCGTTCCGCGAGGCGGAGCCGGTGTCCGCCGAGACGCTCTCGCGGATCGCCGTTGGACAGCCCGTGGTCGTCATCACGCCACTGGGCGGCGCACACCTGGTGGACGTCTACGACCGGGACCGGCTCGGGCTCTTCGCCGACACGGCGGGGCTGCTGGCGGCGCAGGGCCACATCGTCCGCTCGGCGATCGTGCGGACCGTAGACGGCATTGCCGCCAACGGGTGGCACGTCGAGACGCCCGGTGGTGGAGCGCCGGACGAGGGCGCCCTGGTCCGTGGGCTCACGCGGCTGGCCGGCGGCGATCGCGAACCGCTGGCGATGCTGTCGCGGCGGCGCCGGGCGACGGCCACGGACTCCTCGCGGGCGACGTCGGGCTCGCCCGGACAGACGCGGGCCATGGTCATCTCGCACGCCTCGGACTCGGCGACGGTCATCGAGGTCCGGGCGGCGGACCGGCCCGGTCTGCTCCACGACATCGGCATCACGCTGTCGCGGGCGTCGCTCTCGGTGCGCAGCGCGCACATCGCCACTTACGCCGGCCAGGCGCTGGACACGTTCTACGTCACCGAGTTCGGCGGCCGCCCGTTGCCGCCGGCCCGGGTGGCGCAGGCGGTCTCGATGATCATCGACACCTGTGACGGGCAGGCCCCCGAGTGACCGCAGCGGCCGGAGCGGGTCGCCCGGAAGCCTGAGGCGGCCCTCTCGGCCGGCGGGAGTGGGGGGTATGCGCACGCCGTTAGGCTTTGTCGGTGTTCACCTCCCTGTCCGACCGGCTGACCGCGACCTTCAAGGGGCTGCGGGGCAAGGGTCGGCTCTCCGAGTCCGACGTCAACAGGGCGCTGCGCGACATCCGGCTCGCCCTGCTCGACGCGGACGTCGCGCTGCCGGTCGTCAAGCACTTCGTCGCCGCGGTGCGGGAGCGTGCGCTCAGTGAGGAGGTCAACCAAGCGCTGAACCCGGCCCAGCAGGTCGTCAAGATCGTCAACGAGGAGCTCATCGGCATCCTCGGCGGGTCCACCCGGACGCTGCGGTTCGCCAAGACGCCTCCGACGGTCATCATGCTGGCCGGCCTCCAGGGCTCGGGAAAGACGACGCTGGCGGGAAAGCTCGGCTACTGGCTCAAGGGGCAGGGGCACACGCCGCTGCTCGTCGCCGCCGACCTCCAGCGGCCCAACGCGGTCACCCAGCTACAGGTGGTCGGCGAGCGGGCCGGCGTGCCGGTGTATGCGCCGGAGCGCGGCAACGTGGGCGGCCACGACGCGGTGCTCACGTCCGGTGAGGGAACCCGCTCGTTCGGGGATCCGGTCGGCGTGGCCCGGTCCGGAATCGCCGAAGCGCGGGCGCGCCAGTACGACGTCGTCATCGTCGACACCGCTGGGCGGCTGGCCGTCGACGAGGCGCTGATGCGGGAGGCCGCGCAGATCCGGGAGGCGATCCAGCCGGACGAGGTCCTCTTCGTCCTCGACGCGATGATCGGCCAGGCGGCGGTCGAGACGGCGCACGCGTTCCAGGAGGGCGTTGGCTTCACCGGCGTCGTCCTGTCCAAGCTCGACGGCGACGCCCGCGGCGGCGCCGCGCTGTCGGTCGCGTCGGTGACGGGGCGCCCGGTCATGTACTCCTCGGTCGGGGAGGGGGTGCGCGACTTCGAGGTGTTCCATCCGGACCGGATGGCCGGACGCATCCTCGACATGGGCGACGTCCTCACCCTCATCGAGCAGGCCGAAAAGGCGTTCGACCAGCGCCAGGCCGACGAGATGGCCCGCAAGTTCCTCGCCGAGGAGGACTTCACCTTCGACGACTTCCTCCAGCAGATGTCGGCGATCAAGAAGATGGGCTCGCTCAAGGCGATGCTCAAGATGATGCCGGGCATGCAGGGGATGCGGGACCAGCTGGACTCCTTGGACGAGCGTGAGTTCGACCGCGTCGAGGCGATGGTTCGGTCGATGACTCCGTTCGAGCGGACCCACCCGAAGCAGATCGACGGATCACGGCGGGCCCGGATCGCCCGGGGGTCAGGAGTGCCGGTCTCGGAGGTGAACCAGCTGCTCGAACGGTTCCGCGAGGCTCAGAAGATGATGAAGTCACTCGCCCGCGGCGGTGGCGGCGGGATGCCGGGTATGCCGGGCATCCCCGGCGCGGGGCGGAAGGGCGGTCGCGGGGCGCCGCCTCCCCAGCGCCGCAAGTCCAAGAGCGGCAACCCGGCCAAGCGGGCGGCGGAGGACCGAGCGGCTGCAGAGCGCTCCGCGGCGGCCCGGTCGGCGGCGGCCGGGTCCGCGTTCGGGCTGCCCGCGTCGGGTGGCGACGGCGCCTCCCAGCTGGACGAGACGCAGCTGCCGGCGGGGTTCGAGAAGTTCCTGGGCGGTCGCTGAGCCGCGTCCTCGGCGCGGGACTGTCGCCAGGCGGTCGGATAACCGGTCGGATTACCGACACGGTTGCCGTGACGACCTGACCGGTTACCCGACCGGGTATTCCAGGCGACTACGCGGTGGCCGCCGCGCCGAGCCAGAAGCCAGCGGCGGCGACGCATACCGTCGTGATCAGGGTTCCTACGCCGTTCAGCAGGGCCAAGGCCACCCGGTGCTGCTCGACCAGGCGAACCGTTTCGAACGACGCCGTGCTGAAGGTCGTGTAGCCGCCCAGGAACCCTGTACCCACGACGAGCCGGAGCGCGTCGGGCGCAGCGCGGGCGAGCACCAAGCCGGTCACCAGCCCGAGCAGGAACGACCCCGACACATTGATGAGCACCGTGCCGAGGGGGAACGACGCGGACACCTTCGTCCGGACCAGCCCGTCGACGACGAAACGCGCCACCGCGCCTAGCCCGCCGGCCAGCGCCACCCAGACGAGGATCACCGTACCGACCCGCGGTGGTGCGCCGCCGCCGCCCAGATCCCGACGGTCGAGGCGACGAACCCCACCACGACCGACGCCACCGCATACCCGAAGGCCACCGACGCATGCCCGTCCCGCAACAGAAGGTCGACCTCGGCCGCAAGCGTGCTGTACGTCGTGAACCCCCCGAGGAGCCCGACCCCGACGAGCAGTCGAAGTCGTTGCCGCACACCGACATCCGGCCCACGCCGGCCGAGAGCCTCGAGCAGCATCCCCAGCGCGAGTGCCCCGACCACGTTGACGCAGAATGTCGCCGCGGGAAAGAGCGCCCATGGGACGATCTCACCGACGGCATACCGCGCGGCGGTGCCGACCGCACCACCGGCGAACACGAGGCCCACTCCGTTCCAGGTGAGGTGCGGCGGCGTCGACGGCGGCAGGTCCGGGTCGAGGGGCAGCTCCGGATGTCCGTTGCTGGCGATCATCAGACGCCTCCCACCCGCACGACCGATCAGGGGTAGGAACCATCGGCCTCGAGGAGGCGGTTCGCGCGCGGGCGCCGGCGGGATCCATCGCCGCGGGCATCGTATGCCCGTGGGCTGGTCCCGTAAGTTGCGTCCATGGCCGACGTCCTGCACCTCACCGGACCGGTGCTCGTCGCCCCGGACGACGTCCGTCCCGAGGTCTGGGTGGTCGACGGCCGGGTGACGTTCACGCGGCCGACGGCCGAGGTGTCGACGGTCCGTGGATGGGTGCTGCCCGGGCTGGTCGACGCGCACTGCCACGTCGGGCTCGGTCCGGACGGGGCGGTGGACGAGGCGGATTCGGAGAAGCAGGCGGTCACGGACCGCGACGCCGGCACGCTGCTGATCCGCGACGCCGGGAGCCCGGTCGACACCCACTGGGTCGACGACCGCGACGACCTGCCCCGGATCATCCGGGCCGGCCGCCACATCGCGCGAACTCGCCGTTACCTGCGGGGATTCGCCCACGAGGTCGAGCCGGAGGACGTCGTCGCCTACGTCCGGCAAGAGGCTCATCGGGGCGACGGCTGGGTGAAGCTCGTCGGGGACTGGATCGACCGCGAGACCGGGGACCTGTCTCCCTCGTTCCCGCGGGAGACGGTGGTCGCCGCCGTCGCGGCGGCCCACGAGGAGGGGGCCCGCACGACGGCGCACTGCTTCGGCGAGGAGTCGCTCTACGACTTCGCCGTGGCCGGGACCGACTGCATCGAGCACGCCTGCGGCCTCGAACCGGAGACCATCGCCACCTTCGCCGACCAGGGCATTTCCATCGTCCCGACGCTGATCAACATCGCGAGGCTGCCGGAGCTCGCCGAGCCGGGAAGGGAGAAGTTCCCGGCCTACTACGCGCACATGGTGGACCTCCACCGGCGGCGCTTCGAGACGGTGGCCGCCGCTCACGACGCCGGGATCCCCATCTATCTCGGCACCGACGCCGGCAGCAGCCTCCCGCACGGCCTGGTTGCCGAGGAGGCGGCCGCGCTCGTGGAGGCGGGGCTGTCCAGGGTCGAGGCTCTCGCCGCCGGCACCTGGGCGGCTCGCGAATGGCTCGGCCGGCCGGGCATCGAGGAAGGAGCCTCGGCGGATCTCGTTGTCTACGAGGCGGACCCGAGGATCGAGATCGGAGTTCTTGCTGCGCCGTCCGCCGTCGTGCTGCGGGGGCAGACGGTGTGACCGAACCGCGACCGCTGCGCGCTGACGGGGAGCGCGTGTGGGTGGCCAACGCGACCGAGGCGGACGTCGACGCATACATCCGCGCCAACCTGCAGTCGTCCCGGCGGCTGCGCGAGTGGAACCCCGTCGACCCCTACGGACTACCGTCCCTGCTGCGCGCGGTGTCGGCCAACCACCGCACGCTGCTCATCCACGCGCGGCAGCGGGACGGCGATCACGACCTGGTGGGAAAGGTCAACGTCACCAATGTCGTTCGCGGACGCGCGCTCACGGCGACCTTGGGGTACGACGCGTTCGACCCGTATGCGGGTCGCGGCCTCTTCGCGGAGGGGCTGCGGCTCGTCGTCGACCTGGCGTTCACCCCGGAGTCGCGGGGCCTGGGACTGCACCGGCTCGAGGCCAACGTGCAGCCGGCGAACGTCCGGTCCGCGGCGGTCCTGCGCAGCATCGGGTTCCGGCGGGAGGGGTTCTCCCCGGCGTACCTGCTCATGCCGACCACTCACGGCTCGGACGAGTGGCGGGACCACGACCGGTATGCGGTGACGCGCGCCGAGTGGCCCGCCGAACCCTGGCCGCCAGCCGCCGCGCCCCGTCTCGTCGTGCTGGTTAACGGCCTACCGGGTTCGGGCAAAACGATGCTGGCACGACGGCTGGCCGCCGAGCTTGGCGTCCCCATGTTGTCCAAGGACACGATCAAGGAAGCGCTCGCTCCGCACCTGCCGCCGGACTACCTCGCGGCTCACGGCGCGGGTCGGTCCCGGCTCGGTGCCGGCGCCACGGAGGCGGTTTGGGACCTCTGTGCGCAGAGCACGGTCGGCGCCGTCGTCGAGAGCTGGTTCTACCCCGACGACGGCCGGCAGGTGCGGAACGGGTTGCGGCGGGCCGGCCTGGACCCGGCCCGGGTGCCGGAAGTGTGGTGCGACGTGCCGGTCGAGGTGGCGAGACAGCGGTTCGAGGAGCGGGCCCAGCGGGGCGACCGACACGCCGTGCACGGGCCCCAGGTCGGACTCGACGCCCTCTGGAGGGAGCTGGTGGCGACGGCCCGTCCGCAGCGGATCGGTCCGGTCCACACCGTGGACACGACCCGTCCGCTGAGCGACCGGGACGTCGGCGACCTCGCCCTGCGGCTCCGCGCCGCGCTCGCCTGACGCGTGGTCTGCGGGCCCTCCGGCGTCTGGCAGAATGGTCGGCTGTACCCGTCCGGGTGGGCTTGTTCTGCGACAGGTCGCGCCCGGGACGCCTACCCCCGAGCGTCGGCTCCCCGCGCGATCCTGTGCGGTCTCGCCGCGTTCACGTGACAGAAAGAGACCACCGACGTGGCCGTCAAGATCCGTCTCAAGCGCATGGGCAAGATCCGCGCTCCGTTCTACCGCGTCGTCGTCATGGACTCGCGCACCAAGCGCGACGGCCGGGCGATCGAGGAGATCGGCAAGTACCACCCCACCGCCGAGCCGTCGGTCATCCAGATCGACTCCGACCGGGCGCAGCACTGGCTCACCAATGGTGCCCAGCCCACCGAGGCCGTGGCCGCGCTGCTCAAGGTGACCGGCGACTGGCAGCGGTTCAAGGGTCTGCCGGGCGCCGAGGGCACCCTCAAGACCGCCGCGCCGGCGAAGAGCAAGAAGGCGCTCTACGAGGCTGCGGTGGCTGCCGCCGGCGGAGCCAGCCTCGAGGTCAAGGACACGCCGACGCGCAAGCGGGCCGAGAAGTCCGCGCCGGCGGCCAAGAGTGCCGAGCCGGCTGCCAAGAGTGCCGAGCCGGCGGCCAAGAGTGCCGAGCCGGCGGCCAAGAGTGCCGAGCCAGCGGCCAAGAGTGCCGAGCCGGCGCGCGAGCCCGACGCCTCGGTCGGCAACGACGCCGAGCCGCCCGCGGGTGACGACCGGCCGGTGCCGGCCGACACCGAGGCGGGCGATGCGTCCGCGTCCGGCAATCCCGCCGAGGATCCGGACCCCACTCCCGGCAGCACCGGGGAGTGATCGTGCTCGAGGAGGCTCTCGAGCACCTCGTCAAGGGCATCGTCGACCACGCCGACGACGTCGTCGTTCGGCGCAAGGAGCTGCGCCGCGGAGAGCTGCTCGAGGTCCGGGTGCACCCGGACGACCTCGGGCGGGTCATCGGGCGCTCCGGCCGCACCGCCAGCGCGTTGCGGACCGTGGTCGGCGCCCTGGCCGGCGGCGGCCCGGTGCGGATCGACATCGTCGACACCGACCGCGACCGCTGACCGAGGCTCCTCGCAACGACCGAGCTCAGAAGTTTGCCGGTTTTCGGGCGTCCGGCGCTCGAAAGCCACAAACATGTGAGTTCAGTCGGATGTGCGCCGCTGGAAGGATCACCCTGTGAGCCGCCCTGACACCGGTGACGAGGTCGTCGTCGCGCGGATCGGCAAGCCGCACGGGCTGCGCGGCGAGGTCACCGTGCGGCTGCATACCGACGACCCCGACGCGCGGCTTCCGGTTGGGGCCGTCCTCTCGACCCAGGCGGCGGCCGGCAGCGGCGTCCCCAAGGCGCTCACCATCCGCTCGACCCGCGTCCACCAGGGGATCTGGCTGTTGGCCTTCGAGGAGATCCCGGACCGCACGGGCGCCGAGTCTTTGCGTGGCACGCGTCTCGTCGCCGCGCCGGCTCGCGACGCTGGGGACGACGGCTGGTACGAGGACGAGCTCGTCGGCCTGCCCGTCCTCACCCTGGACGGCACGCGCATAGGCGCCGTGACCGGGTTGGATCTCGGCCCGGCCCAGGACCTCCTCGTCGTCTCCCTCGACAGTGGTGGCGACGCATACCTGCCGTTCGTCGACGCCATCGTCCCGGAGGTCGACCTCGAGCGGGGCCGAGTGGTCGTCGACCCGCCCCCGGGTCTCTTGGAGCTCAACGGGTGACCGCCCGGATGCGGGTCGACGTCGTCACGATCTTCCCCGAGTACCTTGCGCCGCTGGAGCTCTCACTCATCGGCAAGGCCCGCCGCGACGGCCTTCTCGACCTGCGCGTGCACGACCTACGCGACTTCACCCACGACCGGCATCGCACGGTTGATGACACGCCCTACGGCGGGGGGGCCGGCATGGTCATGCGGCCGGAGCCGTGGGGTGAGGCCCTGGACGCGGTCGTCGGATCTGGTGACGGAGTGCCGCGCCTCGTCGTCCCGAGCCCCGCGGGGGAGCCGTTCACGCAGCGCGTCGCTCGCGAGCTGGCCGCTGAGCCGTGGCTGGTCTTCGCCTGCGGCCGGTACGAGGGCATCGACGAACGGGTGGTCGAGGACGCCGCCGCCCGCATGCCGGTGTCGGTGGTCTCGCTCGGCGACTACGTCCTGAACGGTGGGGAGGTCGCCGTGCTCGCTATCGTCGAGGCGGTGGCCCGGCTCCTGCCGGGTGTCCTCGGCAACGCCGCGTCGCTGGTCGAGGAGTCCCACGAGGACGGCCTGCTCGAGTACCCCGTCTACACCAAGCCGCCGGTCTGGCGGGGCCGTGAGGTGCCGCCGGTGCTCCTGTCCGGCGACCACGGTGCCGTCGCGGCGTGGCGAGACCAGCAGCGGCTGCAGCGCACCGCAACGCGGCGTCCCGACCTGCGGCCGGTCTCCGCGGCGCTGGCGGCCGAGGGCCTCGACATCCGCGCCGCACAACCGTCCGACGCGGAGGAGGTGGCCGTCCTCCAACGAGCCTGCTGGATCACGGAGGGCCTCGCGAACCGCTCCTGGAGCGTGCTGGAGATGACCTGTGAGACGGCCGACGAGAAGCGCCGGTCCTTCGAGGAGTGGCACACCTGGGTGGTCCGCAGCGGCGGCCGGCTGGTCGGGTCGGTCCGGGCTCGCGTCGGCCTGGAGGACCCGGGTCAGTGGGAGATCGGGCGGCTCATGGTCGCACCGGACCTTCAGGGTCGTGGGATCGGACGGGCGCTGCTCGAGTATGCGGAGGCGGCCGCTCCCGGGGGTACCCGACGGTTCTGGGTCAACACCGGCGTCAAGAGCACCGCTAACCTGCGGCGTTACCGCCGAGCCGGGTACCGAGTCTTGCCGGGC
>JBKPKI010000205.1:0-8017 GCA_046731055.1 Actinomycetota bacterium
AGTGCCCCTGCCCGTCGCGGGCAAGGGCACTGCTCGAGTACTAGGCGGCGGGCGCCGGTTCCTCAGGCGTTGTCGTCGTACCGGTTGCGGCTGCCGGACTTGGCAAGACCGCGGGCGACCATGTAGCCGATGGTCAGGAAGGTGACGTACTGGAGGGCCTGAGCAGCCCCGAACGCGTCGATGCCGTTGTCGTCCGCTCCAACGACGAAGGCGGTGACGACGACGGCGAGCACCGCGGCGACGTAGGCCATGAGCTCGGTCGTCTTGCGGGCCGGCCGGGTCTCCTCCGTCGTGACGCGCTCAGCGCGGTAGGACGGAGTGGTCTCGAGATTGGTCGTAGACATGATGTGTCCCTTGGTTGATGTGTGAGTGATGGCTCGATGAGCCGCAACGCACGAGGGCCACCTGCTGGACTCTCCGAGATGCCTCTTCAGTGAAGGCATCGCACCGCGCATTACCCAGATAGGGCGGACCGCGTCGGTTGCGTTCCACGAGCATGTCGCCTTTCGATGCACAGTGTCAAATCGACCAATTCAGGTCGCTGTTACTGAGGACGGCATGCAACGCGAATCCGGCCTTCACCCGACCGCATCAGGGTGACGGCCGCGTCGGGGTGTCTCCGGCCTGACCGAGCTCCACCGGCGTCAGGTCACCCCGCCGGGGTCCCGAAGGGGGGCCACGACGCCGCGCCTGATTGTGGCGGTTCCAAGGTTAGCGTCGGACCGACGCCGACCGCCGACGGGTCCGACGGTGGGCGACCTTCTCATAGCCATGGGCCTTCTTGCAGGTATTGCATGGGGTGCACGCAGCGCCAGTCGGGGGGCGCGCTAGTGAGACAGACTCCGGCCTTGTCGAGCTCACTCCCGTATTTCGACAGGTCACAGGCCCTTCGCTGGGGTGGAGCTGCGGGGATTCGAACCCGGGACCTTCTCATTGCGAACGCGTGTCCGGCCCCCTCGGTGACCGGTGCATGCGTTGCATGAGTTGCGAGCTGACCGCCAGGGTGGCCCCCGTGTTGTCGCTGGGGGGCACCGGGGGGGCACGCGATGCGGTGCCGAATTGGTGGCCGCCCCCGATTGGAGACTTCTCGGGCTGCGCGCCCACGCCGGCTTAGAGGCGGCTTGCCAGATCACTGGTAGGCAAGGCTTGTCCACTGGTTGACGCGCTGTCTCGACGGGCCACATCTGTGCTAAGCCTTGCACGACAAGGATCCTGACCGGCTTTATGCACCGGCGGTGACCTCGAGATGAGTCGAGGGCGAACAGCGGGCGACGATGATGCAGGGTCCGGGCCTCGTTGACCGTGGGCCGCCGCTTCGAGCCGCCGTAGGCCCGGGGGTGTGGTTTGCAAGGTTGACTGGGCCGGTGCTGACGGCATCACTGATCCAGGTCGAAGACACGCGCGGGTACCTCACTCTGGTACTGCTGGTCGCAGTGTTGGCCGGCCTCGCCGCCGCGGTGAACCGGCTCAGCGGGCTGGGCCACGGCCGAGATGACCTCGTGGCTGCGGTCCGTGCCACGGTGCAGCTGGCCGCTGTTGGGCTGGTTATTGCGGTGGTGTTGCAGTCGTGGTGGCTGACCGGGCTGTTCGTCGCGGTGATGGCGACCGTGGCGTCGTTCACGGCTGGACGACGTCTCGCCCCTGGTAGGCGATGGGCGCTGGCCGTGATCCCGGTATGCGGCAGCGCGCTTCCCGTAGTGGCGGTCCTGTTGCTGAGCGGGCTGGTGCTGACTACGCCGATCGCCGTGGTTCCGATCACCGGGATCTTGGTGGGAGGGGCGATGACCGCCACCAGCCTGGCCGGCCGGCGCACGCTGGACGCGTTGCGGATCCGGCACGGAGAGTTGGAGGCGGCTCTGTCACTGGGGTTCCTGGACCGCGACGCGCGACTGCTGGTGGGCCGGGACGACGCAGGGTTGGCGCTGGTGCCGGGCCTCGACCAGACTCGCACGGTCGGCCTGGTGACGCTTCCGGGTGCCTTCGTCGGCATGCTGCTGGGCGGTGCCACACCGATCCAGGCCGCGGCGGTGCAGCTTCTGGTCCTCGCCGCCCTCCTGCTCGTGCAGGCGGTTGCGGCCGCTGCAACCCTCGAGCTGGTGGCACGCTCCGGCCTCGGCTAAACCCGCGGCGTCATCCGGGACCGTCTTGCGGGGCGGCTGTCAGTCGCGCGGTTCCCGGTGCGGACGTGACCCTGCAGCCCGAGTAGGGAGTCTTGAGAATGCCGGTCATCTGCACCATGGTCGCCGTCGATCCCGGATCGCATCGGGCACGACCGACCTGTGCGTCGCCGTCGTCGGTTCGTGCCGGCGGACCGTTCCACGAGTTCGCGAGTAAGCTGTATGCGGGCCGGCTCCGTATAGCTGCGCTCGCGCTCGTGGCCGTTGCTCGTCGCTACTCAAGAATGTGCGGCGCCAGCGTCGGCGGACGAGGTCGGCGGGGAGAGCCTCCGGCCACCGCTGTCGCGTGCCTCGTTGTCACCGCGCGTTGCGGCCGCAAGATTGTTGTGGCTCTCGGCGGATCCAGGCCGGAAGAACGCGGTGGTGGATCGATGAGATCAGAGGACGGGGCGCAGCATCGCGCGCCCCAGGTGCTGGCAGGCCCGGAGGGCGAGCTCAATGTCGGTGTGGTGGGTCTCCAGGGGCTCGCCAAGCAACTCGACGGCCTTCCTGACGCGGTACTGCACCGAGTTCTTGTGCAGTCCCAGCTGGGCGGCGGTCGCGGTGTAGGTCCCGTAGCTCAGGAACGCTTGCAAGGTGACACGGAGGCGTTCGTGCGGTTCGTCGTCGAGGGCCAAATCGCCGAGCAGTCTCCACACCCAGCTGCGCGCGCTGGTGAGGTCCGATGCGATCAGCGCGATGGCGCCGACCTCCTCGAACGTCGTCACCTGTGTTCCAGGGTCGGCGGCTAGGGCGAGTTCCTGTGCGAGTCGGGCCTGGCTGTGGGTGTCACGGAAGCCGTCCACGCCGAAGCCCGGTTCGCCGACGGCGACGCGGATCCGGTCGTCCACCAGGGAAAACGCCCCCGTCACGCGTGCCAGCCGGTTTGTGGGGGCGCTGCCCAGTGGGAGCCACAGCCACGCCGTTGACTCATCTCGCGGGATGAACAGGTGACGCGCGTGGTCGCCGACCGCGCGGGCGGCTTCCGCGCCGAGGTGATCGAGGAGCTGGAGTCCTTCGCTGCCCCGGATGCTGCCCACCACCCAGGCGACGGCGCCGAGGTGTCGCTGTTCGAGGCGGTAGGCGAGGGCGTCCTCGGTGGCCCGGATGGGTTTGGCTGACTCGCCGTTGAGCAGGTCCCGGACGCGGCCGGCCCGCGCGGCCGCTCGAGTGAGTAGCCACCGATCTCGCTCCTGCTGGTAGACGGTCAGGACTTCCTCCGAGACCTCGTCGATGTACTGGAAGCTGGTCGTGACCATCTTCTCGGTGACGGCTACGGTCACCTCGGGGTCGGTTGTCTGGTGTGCGAGCTGGTGGAGGCAGAAGGTCAGGAAGCGGCCGTGGCCGACCCGATAGGCCCGGATCAGGCTCACCGGGGGAACGCCTCGCTGTGCGAGCCGTCGGGCATAGGCCACCGCGGCAGTCGGGGCCCGCGCCTCGTTGGCCGGCAGCTGGTGCTGGAGCACGTGCAGCAGCGTCTCGACGTTCTCCTCAACACTCGCGTCGAGCAGATCCTCGACACGAGGGTCGCCCCGCAGCTCGGGGATGCCCTGCACGATGAGCACCCAGATTTCGTGGGTCAGCTCCGGCAGACGCCCATGAACGGCCGCAGCTACGGTGGCCAGCTCGGAGGCGACGGCCTCATCCTGGACCGCCATCCCAGCATCCTTGCGCCGCCCCACCAGGAAGTCCACGAGCCGTGGCGTCCGCCAACCGGTGCAGCTTGGGTCGCCACGCACGAACGGAACGGCAGACTTCGTGCGCCGGACCGATGGCACGGGCCCCCCGGGAGGCGTGGACTGGGTCGGTCGACTCCGACTGAGAGGAAGAAAACCATGAAGGCACTCTCCGAACAGCTCAGCGATCTAGCGGCGCGGGCCAAGCAGGCCGAGGACACCGCGGCCGCCGCCCGGGACAAGAACATGGCCGCACTGCAAGCACGGGGCGAGAAGCTTCAGGCCGCCCTGGACGCCTCGCGCCGGCAGGCGGAGCAAGACGTCAAAGCGGCCGACAAGGAGGTCGAGTCCTGGTGGGCCGAGACTCGCGCCAAGATCAACGCCAGGTTCGACGACCTGCGGGCCGCCAACGCCGCCAAGCGCGCCGAGTTGGACCTGCGGATGGCCCAGAACCGCGCGGACGACCTGGAGCTCGACGCCGCGGACGCCATCGACTTCGCGACCTACACCCTCGACCAGGCCGAGTATGCGGTCGTCGACGCCGTCACCGCCCGCGCCCAGGCCGACGAGCTGGCTCGCGCTCAGACCGCGTCAGCGACATAGTCCGCTCCGCTGGGCACTTCTGCCTGGCGGTGTGGGAGGTGGCAGGTGAGACTTCGCCTCGGTGCCCTGATCGCTATAGCCCTGGCACTGATCGCCGGTGCCATCGCGTGGATCGCCAACGCGGACAACGTCGACAGCTGGTTGGCCGTCCACACCGGCCTGACCGACCTGACCAGCTCCTACTACGCGTTCTGGTCCGGCTTCGGATCCGACCTGGCCGAGATCGGCCTCATCGGCGCGGTGGCCACCGGCGTCTACCAGATGGTGCGGAAATACAACTGCCACCAGCGTGGGTGCTGGAGGGTCGGCAACCGCCCAGCCGCCGGCGGCCAGTTCTACCTGTGCTGGCGCCACCACCCGGACTACTCGGGGGGCAAACCGACCAAGGAGCTCATCGCCCAGCTGCACCGGGACCACCGCGCCCAGCAGGTCGCCCTGCAGGAGAAGGTCCACGAGGTGCACGAACACCTCGTCCGCCACCCAAGCAGGGCTCCCACCTCGACGGGAGGCGGCCAGCAGCCCAACCAGCGTCGCGCCGACTGAACCACGCATCATTCATTCGATTCCAACCGCTCCAGAGCCGCAACCACTCGTGGCTTGCCAGGTCCGGTGGTTCGCGCATGGAAGGAGCCGATATGTCTGTCTCCGGCTCGCTGTTCCTCAGGGGCCTGTGCGCACTGGAGGTAGGTGCCATCTCGGTCGCCTGGCCCAACGTCACCATCCTGGCGTTGGTCGTGCTCTTCGCCGTGTTCGCCTTCACGATGGCCGCGACCGACCTCATGCTGGCGTTCTTCAGCGGAAGGGCCGGGGCGACGCTCAGCTTCATCGTCGCGGCGGTCCTGTCAGCCGCAGCCGGAGTGGTCGCCCTGCTGTGGCCGTCGATCACCGCGCTGGCGCTGACCCTGTGGATCGCCGCGTGGGCGATCGTCAGCGGCGTGTCTGAAGCGGTGTTCGCCTTCAGGGCGAACATGACGGCCGGAGAGCGTGTGCTGTGGATCGTCACCGGACTCGTCACCATCGCGTTCGGCGTCGTGCTCGTCGTCAAACCCGACGTCGGAGCTGTGTCGCTGGCGATGGTCTTCGGGCCGTACTCCATCTACTACGGGCTACTCGCCGTTGTCCTCGGATTCCGGGTGCGGAGCATCGGAAGGCCGCGGGCCAAGTCCTCCAACCCTCGTCCTGACCTCGCCTCCTTTGCGCCGCTCGCCCGGCGTACGACTGGCCATCGCGGGAGCGGTCCGCAGGTTGACTTCGACACCTAGGAGGGGTCATGCCACTCACCGAGATTGAACAGACCGAGATCGACCGCGCCAACGAGTCGGGCCGCCCCCCGGTGGCATTCGTGCACGGGCTGTGGCTGCTGTCCAGCAGCTGGGACCGCTGGCGGAAACTGTTCGAGGACAACGGGTACAGCACCATCGCGCCCGGCTGGCCCGATGACCCGCAGACCGTCAGCGAGGCACGCGACCACCCCGACGTCTTCGCGCACAAGATGGTCCAGGCGGTCACCGACCACTACCTGGAGGCCATCGGGAAACTCGCCACCAAACCGGCCGTCGTCGGGCACTCGTTCGGCGGCCTGATAGCGCAGAAGATCGCCGGCGAGGGCGCATCGTCGGCCACGGTGGCCATCGATCCGGCGCCCGGCCGGGGCGTGCTGCCGCTGCCGGTCTCGGCGCTCAAGTCCGGGTCACCAGTTCTCGGCAACCCGGCGAACGCGCGCCGCTCGGTCACGCTCACCTTCGAGGAGTTCACCTACGGGTGGGCCAACGCGCTTGACGAGACCGAAGCCAGAGCGCTTTACGACCAGTTCCACGTTCCCGCCGCGGGGGTACCCATCTTCCAGGCCGCGGTCGCGAACCTGAACCCATTCAGTGAGACCAAGGTGGCCTTCAATGCGGAGAACCGAGGACCCATCCTCATCATCTCCGGCGAGAAGGACCACACCGTCCCGCACGCGATCGCCCACGCGGCGTACCAGAAGCACCTCAAGAACCCCGGTGTCACCGAGTTCGTGGAGATCCCCGACCGAGGGCACTCGCTGACCATCGACCACGGCTGGAACGAGATAGCTCAGACCGCCATGGACTTCATCCGACGGTTCGTGCCAACAGCGTCGTGACCAACCCCCAGCCTCACCAGGCGGAGCGTCCTGAAGCGTTCTCTACGTGGCCCCAGACACTGGCGGAGTCCGGCGCGACCCGGAAGAGTGCATATTTGCACCTTGGCGCCGAGGCTGTGGTGGGGTCCCGTTCGATGTTCAGTAAGGAACAGAGCCGCCCGGGGCAAGAGAGCGGGCTTCCACGCGCGGCGGCGGCTGATTCGCAGCCCCTAAGAACGACCAGCCCAACACCGATTCGCATGAAGCGTCCTTGTCGCCTGGCCGATCAGCACGTCCCGGGTGAACACGAGCTCGACGAAGGGGTTTCGCGAGTTGTCGGCCCGAAGCACCGTCCCAGAGACCACCTCGGTCGGATCGCCGGCGGCCTGCTCCGTCGGTGCCACGGCGTCGGATCGGCCGGTTGGAGCTGGCGGTAGGAGGTCCGGCGCTGCCGGCGGCCACGGACGCCGCTGATGAACAGGTCGGTGGCTGCCAAGGCTGTTAACACAATGACGGACGGGTTTCCGGTCTGGGCGCCGCTGACGATCGCCGCGACGACCACGCCGACCGCCCACAGCTTGATCAGCGGCTGCCACCGACGCGGTAGCAGCGGTGATGACCCGGGTGTCGCCGCTGCTGGGGGCACGCCGGAAACGGTCCAGAAGTAGGTGCGGCGGGCCGAGATCGACCAGGAGTCCGGCCGGGTCTCACCACTGAGGAGTCGGCGGAGGTGCGGCGGCTTCTGCGCGAGGTTGCTGAGCTGCGCCAAGCGAACCCGATCTTGCGGTCGGCGTCGTTTCCTTCGCGGCCGAGCTCGACCGGGCCACAGCGGTAATCGTGCATTTCATCCGCGGGCACCGGGACCACCGCGACGATGGTCGCCTGCAATGGGCTCGGCCCAGCCACTACCTTTCCGACTGATCGGAGCCGCCAGACCTCCGAGGATCCGCATCAGGAAGGTGCGTCTTTGGGCGCCTGTCGGCGTCTCGCTGAGACACGCGCCGGTGGCTTGGCGCGGATAGTTGACCCTCTCACTCCACCCACGGGTTGTGAGATCCGGGTTTGGGAGTCGAAGTGGGACCGCAGCGGGGGGGCACGCAAGCGCAGGAAGGGCACACGACAATGGCGAAACCCTGCCATGGTTTCAGCGTTTGCGCTGGTGGGGCGGGGTTCTCGGGTGGTGGAGCTGCGGGGATTCGAACCCCGGACCTTCTCATTGCGAACGAGACGCGCTACCAACTGCGCCACAGCCCCATGTGCGAGCCACACGATAACACCGAGCGGCACCGGCCCCAGACTGTCCGAAGCACCCCGACAGAGACACGACCCGACGCCCTGACAGCGGTTCACGAGTACCCGCATACCCTCGCGGGTATGACGCAGCCCATGACGTCACCTGTGCCGACCCGCCGCCGGGACTCGTTCGTGCCGCCGCTGGTGCGAGCAGCGAGCGAGTGGACCTGGCGGCTCCTTATCCTCGG
>JBKPKI010000206.1:0-12481 GCA_046731055.1 Actinomycetota bacterium
CCGACGACGGGCTTCAGACGGCTGCAGGTTGTGACCGAGATGGGGGCGCGCCTCGATTAGGTGGCCACTGTTGCCTCGGTGAGCCGGGGGCCTGGCGTGGGGAGGATGTTGCTGATCACGAAGGCGACCGCGACGGCCACCACGACCTGTGGAGTCACCAAGATCCCGTCGCTGCCCATCAGCAGGACGGCGAGAAGCGTCGACGTCATCGGTAGCCGCAGCATGGCGGAACACATGGCACCAATGCCCATCCCGATGGCCGGTGCCAGGTCCATGCCGGGCAGCGCGCTGGTGGCGATGCCCAACGCCGCGCCGATAAACATGGACGGGAAGACCGGGCCACCTCGAAAGGCGCTCAGCGATATTCCGTATGCGAGACCCTTGCTGACGATGAGTACGAGCATCACGCCTACCGAGGCGCCGTCGGCGTGTTCGACCAACCCGGGAAGGGCATCCTGTCCGGAGAACAACACCTCGGCGGAACTTCTGCCCGTTAACAACTGGTAGCTCATGGCGACCCCACCGATAAGCAGGCCGAGCGCCGAGGTGACGACGACGCGGTTCCCGTGAACGATCGGCCGAAGCCACAGTGCCAGCCAGCGGATCATCCAAGCCAGGAGGGCACCCGCCAGCCCGATGACCAGCGCCCATGCCATCGTGGCCACCGTCGGGGGCACACCCGGGGGGACCGACGGAAGCGCCAGCGAAAAGGTGCCCAGGCCGGTCCAGCCGTCCAGCCCCACGAAGACGAGCGCCCCGATGCCCGACGCCAGCAAACCCGGCAGCGCAACAAGGCTAAGGGTTGCACCACCGATCCCTGCAGCCTCCATTATGAGAAACGCCCCGAGCACCGGTGAGCCCAGCAACGTGCTGACCGCCGCGAAGCTCCCCGCCGAGGCAAGGATCGTCACTGCCATCGGCGCCGCATCCTTCTTGGCGAGGCGCACGGCGAGCGCTCCCAATCCAGCACCGATCGCGATCAACGGCGCCTCTGGCCCGAGGACGGCACCCAGGCTGAGCGCGGCCATTGCGGCCAGGGCGATGCCCGGCAGGTCACGTCCGACCGGTGCGCCGCCACCAGCGTGGAACCCAAAGGCGGGCGAGTGGCCACCGTTCCCGGGCAGGTGGCGGATGGCCAGGGCCGTCAGCAGGCCGGACAACAGCAGCCACGGCACCGGCCACCAGGCGGGAGCAGCGGCCCCGAAGATCTGGGTCGGCAGCTCTGAGAAGACGTACCCCTGGATTGCCGCGACAAGGGCGAGAAAGCCGTACGCCACGGTCGAGATCGGAACACCGGCGAGTGCCGCGAGAACCAAACCCGCGACATACGGCTTCGAGCGGATCACCGTGACGGGATCGACAACGGACCGTCCGTCCGCGGTCCCCGCCTTCCCAGCATGACCCGGTGCGCCGTCCGACCGATTTCCAGGCCAGTTGGAGTCAGACATAAGAAGAGCCTCTCGGTCACATCACGCTTCGAAACGCCGGCCACCGAACGACCACCTTGCACAAGCACCTTCAACGCTAGTGAACCGTCCCGCGTCTTATGCGCGGTCTGATTCCATGGAAGGGCTCTTGACAGTGGCTCCCGGCGGTCCGACACCAGCGGACCCGCTTCGACCACCAGTACCGAGACGTCCGCGTCCGCCGGCAGCAGCAGCCGCCCGTAAGTGGCGCCGGTCGGACCACTGCCGACAATCAGGTCACTGCGTGCGGGTCCAATACGGGTGTGCGGACGGGGACTTGCCCACGAGGGACACAGGTGATCCCCATCGAGCTGGCCTGTGCGCTAAAGGCTCAGATGTTCGGCGGCTGACTGAACGGAAGAGACCCAGCCCCGCCGGGTGCTCAAGGGCGGCTCGCACCTGTGCGCTCCCGAGTACTGCCTGCGGCACCGCCCGGCGGCGCGCTCACAGCAGTCGGTCGATTCGGCGACCACGCACATCGGCTTCCGCTGCGTCCTGCGCTGAGGGGCCGCAGGCCTAGAGCAAGAGCTGCACGCATACGACGGCTCAGCCTCTTGGGCAGGGCCTTGGCCAGCCGATCAGCTGTGAGAACGGTGTGTCGAGGATGGTCTGCTCGTCCTGGTCTGCCACGGAATCGCCGTTGGACATGAATGATTGGTGCCAGCCGATCTCGGGCTGACCTTGGTCGTTCGTGGTGACCACGTCAAGGCTGACGAAGAAGCGGAACACCCACCGGTCCGGCGACTGGAGGATACGCGTGCCGACGTGTTTTCGTGAGATCCGCAGCCGCAGGGCCGAGGCCATCAGGTCCGAGCGGGTGACGTCCCGTTGTCGCCAGGCGATGAACAGCTGATGCACGCTCCCAGGGCGCCAGACCTCACCCGGCTGTGACGTGGCTCGGCCGAGAACCGTGCCCGGCGGGAAACGACCATGGTCACCGCCAGCGCTCGGGACGGCTGTGACGATCTCTGTGATTACTGCCGAATCGGAGTCCTTGCCATCATCTCCCTGTCTCGTCGGGTCCGCAGGTGTGCAGAACCAGACCCGGCCTGTCACCTCGGACGGCTCCGAGATCGGGTCGGTCGGCCACTGGGGCGATCCGCATGCCGCCAATGCAGCAACAACCGCTACGGCCAGAAGGGCACCGGTGCGAGGCATCACGTGAATTCGGCGTTGACGGCGGGACCGGTCCCGGTCAGGCAGGGTTCATGGGTTCGTCCGGGTCGGCGGGGGGATCTGTCGGACCGGCCGGAGCACCCGGCACGGCCACGTCGGCGTCGGATCCTTCGTGACTTTCCGAGGAGCCATCCGGTTCTGGGTCGCTGGAGTACTGGGTATCCGTCATGACACGAGAATGACTCGCGAATGCCGCGGGAGCCACCGGTGAGTCGAACACTCCTGTTTGGAGGGTCCCTGCTGGGCGGGGCCGTCAGGAGAACGCCGCGACAGGACGATCTCAGTAATGCCTGGGCAGGCCGAGGGCTCGGGTCACGGGAAGCAGCAGCACGTACCGAGGAGGCCGAGGATTCCCGGACCCGGATGCAGCAGAACCGTCGTCGCCAGCCGGTGGGGAGCCACGGGCCCGCCACCGGTCCGGCGACGGCGGTCACCAGGACACGCCGAGGGCGGTGTGCTGCCCTGCCTCGGAGGCCGGAGTGATGGCCGGGGCGTAACCGTCCGTGGCCGAGCGCCCGCGCCAGCGACGGACCGCGACGACTCCGAGCGTAAGCAGGATCAGGGCGGGCACCATCTGCCACCCGCCGGGAATGACGACCATCGCGCCGGCCGCGTTGATCGAGGCGTGGATCAGGCCAGCGGCGAGAGTGCTGCCACCGGTGTCGATGAGCAAGGTGCCGATCAGGTAGCGCTGGAACGGTGCCGCGACGAGGAGGACACCCCAGGTGACTAGAGCGTTCTGCCACGTGGTCCCCGACCATCCGTTGGCCTCGAACGCCAGCGGAAGGTGGATCAGGAAGACCGGCACCGCCGTCAGGAGGGAGCCCACCAGGAGTCCGCGGCGGGCCATCAGCCGGCCCTGGACGAACCCGCCCCAGACGGTCTCCTCCCACAGGTTGGCGGTGACCGCGCCGAGGACGAGGAACATCAGATAGGTCACGGCCACGGAGAACCAGCCGTCGGTCGGGTGGTCCAGGGTTCCGCTGGCCAACGCGACGATGACGGTCAGAAGCGGCATGGCGACGACGAGGACGAGGTAGTGCCAGCCGAGCCGCCAGCGCAGTAGCCCGGCGAATAGTTGTCGGACGCCCCGGCGCTGGTCGGCGGCCCGCGCGATGGCGGTGGCCAGCCCGACCAGGAGCAGGAGCTCGGCCAGCTTGGCCGGCATCAGGTTGAGGCCGGCGATTGCCGAGCCCATCTGGGTGATCCACACGAACGGCGTGGCCACGGCGAGCAGTAGCAGGATGGGATGGGAGATCGCGGCTCGCTGGAACCAGCCGCGAGGGACGGGGTCCGGCCCCTGGCGTGGGCCCTGGTGGTCAACGTGTTGAGTGTTCATGTCGTCACCGTCGCGCGGACGTCCGGTCGCTGTCGTCCGCCTGGGAGGCGAACCCTTGCGCGCCGCGTCACCCTCGCGGAGTACGCCCTGAGGCGGACGCCGACCACGAATCCGGCGGCTACGTTGTGCCCTGTGCAGCGTCCGCGGCTGACTTTCGGTGCCCGGGTCGGCCGTCGCTGGGCGGCCGTTCGCGAACCGGTGCTCGATACCTGTGTGGCGGCCCTGCTGTGGGCCGGCATGGCGGTGGACCTCGCGACCCGACCGCTGACCGAGGGCCAGTCACCGACCTCGCCGGTGGCCTACGTCGTGACCGGTCTCGTCGCCGCCCCGGTGGTGGTCCACCGTCGATATCCAGTCCTCGCCATGCTGCTCTCGACTACGGCATTGGTCGGGTACTCGTTGGGCCGGTTCACCGCGTACCCCGGGTACACGACCTTCGTGCTGGTGTTCCTGGTGGCTCTGCACGCGGATCGTCGCCGGGCGCTGGTTGTCTACCTCGGCGGCGTCGTCGGTCTCAGCGTCTCTCTTCTGCTGCAACCGCCGGCCGTGGCGACCGCGTCGTCGTGGATCAGCACGGTTCTCACGGTGACGGTCTCCTGGCTGGCCGGGGAGAACCTCCGGTCGCGGCGTGCCCGGCGCCGCGACGAGCTCGACGACGCCCACCGTCAGGTAGCGCAAAAGGCCGAGGAGGCACGCCGGGCGATCACCGCGGAGCGGCTGCGGATCGCCCGTGACCTGCACGATGTGGTGGCTCACTCGATGAGCGTGATCGCCGTCCAGGCCGGGGTCGCGCACCACGTCATCGAGGAGCGGCCGGAGATCGCTCGTGATGCCCTCGGCAGTATCGAGGTCACCGCGCGCGAGGGACTCGTCGAGATGCGACGGTTGCTCGGGCTGCTCCGCTCCGAGGGCGACGCCGTCGACGACTTGGGGATGGCACCGGTGGAGGGGTTGCGCGACATCGACCGGCTCCTGGCCCACTTCCGTGACGCCGGAGTGCGGGTCGAGGTCGGTGGTCCGGGCGGCATCGGCGACCTGCCGCCGGCGCTGGACATCACCGCATACCGGATTGTGCAGGAGGGCCTCACGAACGTGCTCCGCCACGGAGGACCGGTCGCGTTCCTCGGCATCGAGCGGTCTCCGACGGAGCTGCGGATCGAGATCCGAGATGACGGACGCGCCTCGTCATCGGCCATCCACGGATCAGGGCACGGCCTGACCGGGATCCACGAGCGCGCCGCCCTGTTCGGCGGCACGGTCTACGCCAAGCCGCAGGCCACGGGCGGGTTCCGCCTCATGGTCGCGCTGCCGATCGACGCGTCGGTGGTGACGTGATCCGGGTCGCAGTGGTCGACGACCAGGCCCTGGTGCGTGCGGGCTTCGTGGTCCTGCTCGAGTCGGCGCCCGATCTGGAGGTCGTCGGCAGTGCAGCGGACGGTGCGCAAGCCGTCGATCTTGTCGTCGCGACGCTGCCCGACATCGTGTTGATGGACATCCGGATGCCGGTGATGGACGGACTCGAGGCGACCCGTCGCATCCTGGGCGACCCGCGGTGCGGTGAGGTGCGCATCCTCATCCTGACCACCTTCGACCTGGACGAGTACGTGTATGCGGCGCTGCGGGCCGGGGCGAGTGGGTTCCTCCTGAAGGACACGCCACCGGCCGACCTGCTCGCCGGGGTCCGGCTGGTGGCGGGTGGGGACGCCTTGCTATCGCCCGGCATCACCCGCCACCTCATCGAGGCGTTCGTCCAGCGGCCGGCCGAAGCTCCGAGTCTCGACGCGCGCCGCCTGGACGTGCTGACCGAGCGGGAGCGTGACGTCTTGGCCCTGGTCGCCAAGGGCCTGTCCAACGCCGAGATCGCCGCCCGTCTCTACGTCAGCCCCGCCACCGTCAAAACGCACATCGCGCGCACCCTGACCAAGCTCGACGCCCGTGACCGCGCCCAGCTGATCGTCATCGCCTACGAGACCGGGTTGGTCCGGCCCGGCGAGATCTGACTTGACCTCGAACTCGCGACCCACATCGCCCACAAGGACGCGGGCACCGGACCTAGTGACCGCCGCCTCATGCTGAAGTCGGGCGGCTGGTAACTGCCTTTGCGCGTGCGGTCGTGCCGGTACGTGCGCGCGCCACCAGCCATGACCAGTGTTTGATGGTGGCAGGCGGCGGCATCGAGGCTCTCAACAATGTCTAGGCAAGGGCAGTAATGGGGACGGATAGGAGAACGCCATGACGCGACCCCTCACCCTGTTCACCGGCCAGTGGGCGGACCTGCCGTTCGAGGAGGTATGGCGGCTCGCCTCCTCATGGGGCTACGACGGACTTGAGATCGCCTGTTCCGGAGACCACCTCGACGTCGAGCGCGGCGCCGTCGACGACGCATACATCGCCGGCCGGCGGGCGACCCTCGACCGGTACGGACTGCGGGTGTATGCGATCTCCGCGCACCTACAAGGTCAGGCTGTGTGCGACGACCCGATAGACGAGCGGCACCGAGGCATACTCGCCGGATCGGTCTGGGGAGACGGCGAAGCAGAGTGGGTCCGGGGCCGCGCCGCGGAAGCGGTCAAGAACGCCGCGAGAAACGGCGGCCAACCTCGGTGTGCCCACCGTCGTCGGTTTCACCGGGTCGTCGATCTGGAAGTACGTCGCGATGTCCCCGCCGGCGTCCGCCGACATGGTCGACGCCGGCTACAACGACTTCGCGGCGCGCTGGAACCCTATCCTCGACGTCTTCGACGAGGTCGGTGTCCGGTTCGCTCACGAGGTCCACCCCTCGGAGATCGCTTACGACTACTACTACTCCACCGAGCGTGCCCTGGAGGCCGTCGAGCACCGACCCGCGTTTGGGCTCAACTGGGACCCGTCGCACATGGTGTGGCAGGGCATCGACCCGGTCAACTTCATCTGGGACTTCCGCGACCGCATCTACCACGTCGACTGCAAGGACACCAAGATGCGCACCTCCGACGGGCGCCGAGGAATCCTCGGATCCCACCTCCCATGGGCGGATCCGCGCCGTCGCTGGGACTTCGTGTCCACCGGCCGCGGCGACATGGACTGGGCCGAGTGCTTCCGCATGCTCACGACGATTGGCTACGACGGGCCGATCTCCGTCGAGTGGGAGGACGCCGGCATGGACCGGCTGCAGGGTGCCGCCGAGGCCGTGACGTATCTGCGCAGTCAGCTGTTCGACCCGCCGGAGCTGTCGTTCGACGCCGCATTCTCCGCCGCCCGGGGCTGACCGTCGTGAGCCCCGCCTCCGCCCCGTCAGCTGTGCGGTCCGCGATCATCGGTACCGGGTTCATGGGCGACGTCCACGCCCGGGCCGTGCGCGCCGCCGGCGGCACCGTCGCGGCCGTGATCTCCCGGAGCACCGACCAGGCGGCCGCCGCGGCCGAACGGTTCGGGGCGGCATCCGCATACACCTCCCTCAGCCAGGCGCTCTCCGCTGGGGACATCGACCTAGTGCATATCTGCACCCCCAACCACACACACGCGGCCCTCGCTCACGAGGCGATCGCGGCTGGCATCCATGTCATCTGCGAGAAACCGCTCGCCACGACCGCACCGGACGCAGTGGAGCTGACGGCAGCCGCTACCGCGGCTGGAGTGGTCCACGCGATCCCCTTCGCCTACCGGTTCTACGGCCCGGTACGGGAAGCCCGCGCCCGGGTCCTCGCCGGAGCACCCTCTGATGTGCGCCTCATCCACGGCAGCTACCTGCAGGACTGGCTCTCCCGAGCCGACGACACGAACTGGCGGGTCGACCCGGCCCTCGGCGGTCCGTCGCGGGCCTTTGGCGACATCGGGGTCCACTGGTGTGACCTGGTCGAATTCGTGACCGGCCATCGCATCGCCCGAGTCAACGCCCAGACGTTGGCGCTACCCCGACGAGGAACCTCAGGAACCGGGACCGAGGACGCCGCAGTCCTCCAGTTCGTCACCGACCACGGGGCGATCGGGTCGACGGTGATCAGCCAGATCTCTCCAGGCCGCAAGAACCGGCTCTGGTTCTCCATCGACACCGCCGACGCCTCGTACCAGTTCGACCACGAGAGCCCGGACTCCCTGTGGATAGGCGGTCGGGGCCATAGCGTCGAGCTGCCACGAGCCGCCGAGGACCAGGTGATCGGCCCCCACTACGACCTGGTGCCAACCGGGCACCCCCAGGGCTACCAGGACTGCTTCACCAACTTCGTCAGGGACGTCCATCACGCGGTGCGCGGCGACCTGCCAGACGGGCTACCCACCTTCGCCGACGGGCTTCGCGCGGCGTTCCTGACCGAGGCGGTCCTCGAGTCGGCCCGCACCGGCCACTGGGCAGTGGTCAAGGACTCCAGGATGGAGCCAGTCGCCGAGCCTTGAGTACCAAGAGTGTGAGCTACGACCGCCATCAATCCGCACACAGAATGACCAGGGAATTGACTGCCATGCCAACGCACGACGAGACCGCAGACCTGCCCCTCTTCCCCGACGGATTCCTGTTCGGGGCGGCCACGGCCAGCTACCAGATCGAGGGCGCCGTGTCGGAGGACGGTCGGACGCCGTCGATCTGGGACACCTTTTCGCACACCCCCGGCCGGGTGCTGCGTGGGGACACCGGCGACGTTGCGGCGGACCATTATCACCGGGTCGATGAGGACGTCGCCCTGATGAGGGAGCTGGGCCTTCAGGCGTACCGGTTCTCGCTGGCGTGGCCACGGATCCAGCCCGGCGGTTCGGGCGCCTTCAACCAGCGCGGGCTCGACTTCTACTCGCGGCTGGTGGACCGGCTGCTCGCCGCCGGCGTCGCGCCCATCGCGACCCTGTACCACTGGGACCTGCCGCAGGAGCTGGAGGACGCCGGCGGGTGGACGTCGCGGGCGACCTCGGCGGCATTCGCGGCGTATGCGGGCAGGGTCGCCGAGGTCCTCGGCGACCGGGTCCACACCTGGACCACCCTGAACGAGCCGTGGTGCTCCGCATACCTGGGCTACTGCTCCGGGGTGCATGCGCCCGGACGGGAGAACCAGGCCGACTCGCTGTCGGCGGTGCACCACCTCAACCTCGGCCACGGCCTGGCGGTCCAGGCGCTGCGGGCGGCCCGCCCCGGCGCCCGCGTGTCGGTGACGCACAACCTGCACGTGATCCGTCCCGCCGACCCGCACTCGCCGGCGGACCTGGACGTCGTCCGCCGGCTCGACGCCCTGGGCAACCGGGCCTTCCTCGGGCCCGAGCTGGACGGCGCCTACCCGCAGGACCTACTCGCCGACACCGCGTCGGTCACCGACTGGTCGTTCGTTCGAGACGGCGACCTGCAGGTGATCCACCAGCCGCTCGACGTCCTCGGCGTGAACTACTACACCACCAGCGTCGCCCGGAAGTGGGACGGGGTCTCGGTCCGGAACCGGGAGGACGGGCACCAGGTCGCGGCGCAGCCACCGTGGCCGGGGCCGGACGACGTCGACTTCGTCCTGCAACCCGGGCACCGGACCCAGATGGGCTGGCTGGTCGACCCTTCAGGGTTGACCGAGCTGCTGGTGCGGACGGCCAAGGACTACCCGGGCCTGCCGCTGATGGTGACCGAGAACGGCGCGGCCTACCCCGACGTCGTCTCCCCCGACGGCCGGGTTCACGACACAGAGCGCACCGAGTACGTGCGGCGCCACCTGACCGCCGTACGCGAGGCGATCGACGCCGGTGCCGACGTGCGCGGGTACCTGCTCTGGTCGCTGCTCGACAACTTCGAATGGGCCTGGGGCTACGAGCGGCGGTTCGGGATCGTCCACGTCGACTACCCGACCCAACGGCGCACCATCAAGGACTCGGCCCGCTTCTACGCGTCGGTGATCAAGGCGAACGCGAGCAGGCGATCGTCACCATCAACCCAGAAGGGTCTGTGATCACGACACTCGACATCGACCGGGTGCTGTCCGAGCTGACTCTCGAGGAGAAGGCCTCGCTGACCAGTGGCTCGGCGTTCTGGTACACCGCCCCGATCGACCGCCTCGGGATCCCGAAGATCATGGCATCGACCGGGAGAGCTGTCGCGCCCTCCTGGAGTCCGCCGACACCGCCGGCCTGCTCGTCGGCGTGGCTCCGGACACGGTGCTCGGCCAAGGCATCGAGACCGCCCGAGAGTGGACCGGCCCCCGGTCCATTCGTGGGGCGAGTGGGCGCCCCCCGGCCGTCAACGGCCGCTACCGCTGCCCCACGTTGCCCCACGCGAGCGACGGCTTCGATCGTTTCTCCAGGTCAGGCGGAGTAAACCTTGGTGGGCGATACTGGGTTTGAACCTGCTCAGGCGCCTCTGGCGAACCCACAGATGACCTGCGGAAATGCCCTGTGACCTGCACAAACGTCGTTTCGCAACACTTCCCGACGTTCCTCATCATGCCAATGAGCACGCTGTCCAACTTCGGCGGCATAAGCCTGGACCACGACGCCCTCGACCGCGTCACGGCGGACTGGCAGCAGCAGACCGCGGCCGGATCGCCTCCACCAGCTTGACCGGCCGCCCAGTGTCGTCTGGCTCGACGTCCAGGACGTAGGGGACGGCGTGGCAACCGCCGGTGCCGTTGCCGTAGAAGCCGCCGATGAAGCCGGACTTCCGGTGGTCGACGAGCTGGAACCCCTTCCAGCTTCTCGTCCCGTCGGCGCACATCACCGGGTTTCGGCCGGCCAGTCGGGTGCCGGAGTATTTCGCCCTCCCCCAGGGTCTTCGTCGCTGTGGTGCTGTCCTACGTTCGAGGCGGCAGGTCGCTGATGTTCCAGTCGGCTTCGAAGAACTGACGGGGATGAAGAAGTGGCGGGCCAGAGAGTCCGTTGAAGGCGTTTGGTGGGCATGACATGGGTTCCACGGCGAGGCCGACACGGTTTCCAGCTTCTGGTCCGTCAGCGGTATGCAGCTGAACCCATTGGCCCCAGCTGCCCCAAGACATTCTGACGCCGGTCCTGTTGGTTCTGTCGCGCAAGCTCACGGTGAACCGGTGATCGTGGTCGGGGCTCAGCCCGGTAAAGGCATGGTCGATCTGGCGCGAGCCGATGGCGGCTGCAGTCCGGAAGTCGCAATCCACCGCTTGGACGTCCTGCGCACCAATGGGTGTCAGCCGCTGGTCGACGTCGATACGTGAGCGGGCCGACAGGAGGAGCTCCCAGTCGTCCAACCCAGCGGGACCCGCGCTCAGATAGGGATGTGGGCAGCAGCCGTAGGGGACGGGTTCTGCGGTCGGGTTGTCAGCCACCAACCTGGCCGATAGTCCTTGTCCGCTGAGTTCGTACGCGATCCGCAGCTTGACGATGAAGGGGTAACCGCTCTGGGGGACGATGCTGTGAGAGAGGACGATCCGGCTGTCCGTGACCTGGTTGAGGTCCCACCGGACCCAGTGGACCAAGCCGTGGAGAGCCGCCCCGGTGGCGATGTCGTTGATTGGCAGTTGATGCGTTTTGCCGGCGTAGGCGTACCGGCCACCGGCAATGCGGTTTGGCCATGGGGCAATGACGGCACCACGGTAAGAGGGTCGGATAGAGGTCGCGGAGAACGGGACGACGAGGTCCCGTCCGTCATACGTCAGGGAACGGAGGGTGGCGCCCACGGACGTGATGACTGCCGCATAGGGACCGGATCTGAGCTGCCACTCGGCGCCGCCCGGTAGCTGTTCAGCGGGCTGGGTCGATGCCGTAGTCGTCATAGCAATGTGGCCGGCTCCCGCGCCAATGCGGCCCTGGTGGACTCGACCCTCAGAGACGAGCGGTCCAGCGGACGTGTTACCACACGCGTACCCGTGTGGTGCCTGCGCGCAAGGCCGCGAGGGGGCCAGCGGGATAGGCCTGCCCAGGCTCCTTCCGAACCCCGACCAGGTCGGTGTCCACGACGACGGCGGTGCCGTCGCGCTCCTCGAAGTCGGCATCGGCGAAGCGCACCCGCTCGAAGTCGCGGCCGGTGACGACTGGCACGCGGGCGCCGTCGAAGCCCTCGGGAAACTGGACCTGCAGGTAGACCTCACCGCCCTCGTCCAGGACCTTCACGGCAGCCTCTCCCTCGAGCACGAGGGGGTCCCGCTCACCGTCTGACGGGTGCGCCCCAGCTGCGTGGACGTTGTCCCAGGCGTAGACGGGCTGCTTGACGCCGGGGAAGCGCTGGTGGTCGCCCATCGGCTGCGCGTCGATCAGAGCGAGGTAGTCGGCGAACGTCGTCGGGTGCCCCTCGTAGACGCCCAGCCCGTGACCCGCGGTACTGCGGAAGGGCGAGGCGACCCCGTAAGCGCGATCTAGGTCGCCGCCCAGGAACACGTTGCCGACGAACCGGTCGTCCGCACCGTAGATCACCGCGTAGCCGGCGACCTGAGTGCTGTGCGGCAGGTGGTATGGCGTCGCCCGGTCCATCACGGGTTGCCAGAAAAGGCTGCCACCGAACAGGTTGTTCACGAAGGCGCCGCCCTGGCTGAACGACTCGAAGGACACGGCGGACGCGAGAATGTTGTGATCCACGAGGTAAGGCCCATGGCTGACCTCG
>JBKPKI010000207.1:0-16771 GCA_046731055.1 Actinomycetota bacterium
GCGCACCGGTCAGCCGCAACCGCAGCCGGAGGCCCTCATCCTGGTCGCGGGCAAGGTCCTGGGACCGCTGCCAGGCCAGCATGATGTCCTGGCTGAAGACCGTCTCGAAGAGCGCTCCGCCGAGGTCCATCGAGGCCCGCCTCGGCGAGTCAGCGTCCGTGCGCAGGGCTCCGCTGCGACCGGGATCCACCTTGAGCAGCAGGTTCGTCGGCTGGCTGGAGGCGAAGGGCAGGGTGAACCTTCGGCTGGAGGATTCGCCGACCGGGCTGGTGGCCACCCGCGCTCGAAACGCGCCGTCCTCCGCCGCCTCGAGCAGGAGGTCGAAGTTCTGGTACGTCCACGAAGCCACGGTGGCCCAGTCCCCGCGGGCCCTCAGCCGCGGTCGAGACGGAGCCGCGGATGGCCGAACACCTGGAAGGCGATAAGGGTGGCGTCGACGCCGGGCGTCTCGGCCTCCGCGGCGGGTTGGGTATACCGGGCGCGCAGCGACCGGACCGCCTCCGCCGCGGACACCGGGGCCGGTCCTCCTTCGCCCGTGGCGGTCCAGGTCGCCGCGTAGAAGTCGCGGGCGAAATCGGCGGCGGTGACGTCGTTGACGTTCCACAGCGGAGCGACGACCGCAGTCGCCCCGATCTGCAGAAGGGTCGACGCGAAGCCTCCGTTGTCGGCCAGCACCCGTTTGTCGGCGCCCACCTGGCAGGCGTTGAGGAAGACGAACGGCCCGTCGTCGAGGCTGCCGGTGAGCACCTGGGCCGGCGTCAGGAACTGCGAGCGGGTTGTGAGGTTGCCGGCGGCATCCGTCGCCAGCAGGACCAAACCACCCTGGTCGCCCTGCGAGTCGAATTGGCCGTGCAGCGCCACGTGCAGGACGTCGGCCGGTGGGTTTCCGCTGAACAGGTTGACGACGTCACGCAATGACGGGTTTACCGGGACCACCGAGGTGAAGAGCGTCCGAACGAAGTCGGCTTCCTCCTGCGCGTCCTTGAGCTCTCCCCATCCCATGACGCCGGAGTAGTTGGCGGTGAGGACGGCGGCCCGCTTCACCGCGACGGCGGATCTCGGGGTGGGTCGCGGACGAGCGTTGCTCAGCGGCCACCGTGAGATCGCGGCGTGCGCCCCGAGGAACGGGGAGATCCCGCCCCACGGCGTGTCCAGCGGCGGTTCGAGGACGGCGAGCTCCCACGGCAGGGTGACCTCTTCAGTGAGCAGGAGGATGGTTGCCGCCGTCTTCCGGTCGGGGTCCTCGACGACTCGCCGGATCACGGCGCGGACCCCGTCCGGCATCGCCCGCCCGATCAGCTTGGCCTTACCGGCCAGCGACAGGTAGTCGGCGAACGGTCCCTGAGACATCGACACGGTCTGCCGCATGTCGGTGACGAAGCCCTCCAGGTCCGAGGTCAGCTTGGACACCCGCGGCGCGTCGGGCACGGTGACGTCGGACGCGCTCGCATACACCGTCCAGACGAACTCCCCCGTTGCCGCGCCGTCCGATGCCGAGATCGAGAGAATGAGGTCCGGCAGGTCCGCCCCGAGCAGCGGCTGCAGGTCCATGAGCGCGTCGGCGCCGGCCTGGGGCGTGGGGGCGTTCGGGACGTCCTTGGCATAGGGGACGGCAACGAGCGTGCGCCAGGCGATGCCGACCACCTGGCCGTCGACGATGTAGTGCACGCCGATGCGACGCTCACTTGGCAGGTCCGGCTGGTAGAGGGCCACGAAGGACACCGTCGCGGTGGGGTACGGGTCCGCGTCGCTCACCTGGAGGACGAGCCGCGTATCGCCTTGTGCCGCAAGCGAGTTGGGGTCGTAGACCAGGATCACCTCGAGGTCGGTCGTGGCGCCGGCCATGAACCGCAGCGCTCCGGTCTGGCTGATCCCGGTGTCCTTGAACTTGTCGAGCCCGACCACCACGTCGAACGGCTCGTCGAGAACGACGACCTCAGGTCGGACGTCGCGATGGGCGTCGATGTCGATGCGGGGGTAGGCGGCGCGAAGGACTCCGCCGGGCGGCTGCTCCGACGGGGGCGGCGATTCGACCTCGCGGTGGCCGGCACCCCGCCACTGGGTCGGTCTCGGGCGCGGTGTCGCGGCGGGTTCGGGCGCGAGGCCGGCGGTGGCCGAGGGGGCCAGGTGGCTGTCGCGCATCGCCGCGACTCGGTCGAGCATCGCCACGACGGCCAGAGGGTCGGCGCTGTCGCGCAGGGAGTCCAGCACCCCGGAGAGAAGCCGGGAGGACGTCGTCCGCGCCAGCAGCATGGCGACGAGGTCGCGGTCGGCGTCCGACGGGTTCGCGTCGACCACTTCAGTGAGAACCGAGGCGACGGGCAGCCGCCCCATCGTCACGTCGCGGGTCGCGTCGACGACGGTGGTGAGCGCCGCCGTGCGCATCGCCGCATCGGTCAGGGACAGCGACGCGGTGACCAACCCCGAGACGAGCGAGCCGGCGGCGTCGGGGGGCAGGTGAGCCAGGACGTCGCGCGCCGCCTGACCGAGCCGCGCCGCCATCGTCGCGGCCGGCCCGGAGAGCAGCTGCGTGGACAACGCGAGGGCGGCATCCATCTGGTCCGGAGACGCGGAGCCGGTGGCGGGGGTGTCACCCGAGCGGTTGGTATGCGCGTTGGCGACGACCTGGGTGAGGAGCAACCCGGCGGCGTCCTCCCGTCCCTGGATCGTCTCCGCCAGCGCGGTGCGGTCGCGATCGGTCAGTCCCAATGCGATGAGGGCGGACTCGGTTCGAGACCGCAGCGCAGGATCGTCCGCCGCGACGACCTCGTCGGCCAGCGCGCACCACGCGTCCACTCCTGGCATTGGTCCCACGATCCTCACGGAGTCGTCGAGCGGAAGGTCAGATACCCGGCAGAATCACAAGGCCCGCTGCGGCTTCCATTGTCCGGCATCGAAAGGATCGGGCGGAAGGGTTTCGCGGCGCTCCCGCGACGGCCCAGGTGGGGCGAACGCGGGCATACCGATGTGGTCACGGCGGTATCATCGCGGCACCTCGCGGCTCCACCATGAGGTAAGCGGACCGCGCGAAAGGGCCGGCCATGGCCTCCAGGAGCTATCAGAACTTCGACCTTCTGCTCGAAGCGGCGGAGGGCGGAGGGTTCCGCGCGCGAGTGACGACGAGTCCGCTCGGCGAATGTCCCAGCGGACGGTTCACGCTTCCGTTCGACCCGACGCAGCTCGAGAACCTGCTGCTGAAACTGGACCCCGGCCGCAGTGGTACCCGACGGGCCGGCTCCGACCCGCAGAGCCAGGCGTCGATGGATCTCGGCGGTCCGCTGTTCGAGTCCGTCTTCTCCGAGGACATCATGCTGACCTGGCAGCGCTCGCAGGACCAGGCCCGCGACCACGGCGACGGACTGCGGCTGCGGCTGCGGCTCACCGATGCGCCGTCGATCGCCGGGCTGCCGTGGGAGCTGCTCTACGACCGGCGGGCGAACAGCTTCATCGCGCAGTCGGAACGGACGCCGGTCGTGCGCTACCTCGAAGTGCCGCAACCGCCTCGGCCGCTGGCCGTCGACGGTGCACTGCGGATCCTCGTCGTCATCTCCTCGCCCACCGACCTGCCCGAGCTCGACGTCGAGGCCGAGTGGCGGCGGGTCCAGGACGCGTTGGAGAGCAGAGTCACCGCGGGCACCGTGAAGATCGACCGGCTGCCGGCGCCGACCGTGCAGGCGTTGTCGGCGTGGCTGCGGCAGCACGACGTCCACATCCTCCATTTCATCGGCCACGGCGACTACGACGAGCGGATCCAGGACGGCGTCATCTACTTCCAGGACCGCTACGGACGCAGCACGAAGGTCAGCCCCACCGTGCTCGGACCGTACCTGCGCGACCACGACCCGCTGCGCTTGGTCCTGCTCAACGCCTGTCAGTCCGCGCGGGTCGACTCGACCGACCCGTTCAGCGGCATGGCCCAGGGCCTGGTCCAGCAGGACTGCACCGCGGTCGTGGCCATGCAGTTTCCCATCTCCGACGGAGCGGCGACGACGTTCACCGGCGAGTTCTACGGCGCGCTCGCCGACGGGTTCCCGGTTGACCAGGCGGCCACCAGCGCACGCAAGGCGCTCATCGCGGAGTATGCCGCGGAGTGGGCCACGCCGGTCCTCTTCCTTCGTGCGCCGGACGGCAAGGTTTTCGACCACATCGTCGCTCAGCCTGCCGTCACGGCAGTGCCCACGCCGATGCCCGATGTCGAGCCGCAGGACGAGGCCCGGGCGGCGGAGGTGCTGGCGGTCGACGCACCGACGACGGAGACCGCCCGGAAACCCGCGCCCGAGCATCCAGCTGAGCAGGTCCCGGCGGAGGCGCAGAGGGACTCCTCGAGCCAGGACGACGCCCAGAACGAGCTGCGCCGGGCCGCCACAGCGGGCGGAGTCGTCGCCGGAGCCGGCGCGGCAGCGGCGCGCGCCGCGGCGCCGACGCCCCTCACGCAGCCATTGCCGACCACCGGGGCCTCTTCAGTTCCCCAGCAGGCCGCTCCCGAACAGGCCGCTCCCGAACAGACCGCTCCTCAAGAGACCCAGCCGCCCTCGGGCCATCAACCGCCGGCGTATCAGCGGCCCGCCGCGCAGCAGCAGTCGCCACTCGCATTCCGACCGCAGACCGCACCACAGGCCCCGCAGCAGCCGCCCCGTCAACAACCGCAGCAGGCCTCGCCACGGCCGGCAATCGGCCAGCAACCGCCGACATATCCGCAGCAGCCCAACTACCAGTACCAGCAGTCCCCGCCGCCGCAGCCGCCCCGGTTCGTATCCGGTCCGCCGGCCAAGAAGCCGCCGTGGGGTCTGATCATCACGATCGCCCTCTCGGTGATCGTCCTGGTCCTCGCCGGCCTTTACTGGTACGGCCGGTCCCTGTCGACCGTCACGCCGACGAACAACGGGAACGCGGGCACGCTGACCGGCCCGAAGATCTCGGCCGTCCACCTCTCGACCGGCCTCACCATCAACGGCAACCCGTCCGACTGGCCCGAGAACACGCCGACGTTCGACAGCAACGTCCTCGTCGCCGGCAACGACACCAGCCTGCTCGGCCACTGGGGCCTGGCCTGGGACGACGCCAACTTCTACGTCATCGTCGGTGTGACCGACGCGACCGCCCTGCAGACGCACAAATCCGACCCGTCGCAGCTGTTCAAGGGCGACGGGGTGAGCTTCGAGTTCGGCACCGCGGCTCCCGAGAACGGGGACGCCGGCCTGGAGCAGGGCGACAAGCACGTCCTGATCGGCCCGGCGAACTTCAACGACGACACGGTGATCAGCGCCATCAACGTGCCGGACGGCAAGGTGTTCGTCCGCGGTTCCAACACCATTCAGGGGTTGAAGGCCGCAACCTCGAAAACCAACGACGGGTACATCATCGAGGCAGCCATCCCGTGGTCGACGCTTGGCGTCCAAGGTGTCGCCGGCGGCAACGACTTCGGCATGAACCTCAACGTCAGCGACTCGGTCCCGGACGGTTCCAAGGCCGGCGAGCTCAGCTCCATGGTGAGCAACAACCCGCAGCGGAAGGGCAACGACGCCTCCTTCCGCAGCATCTGGGGCACCCTCACCTTGGCGAACTGACCAGGCGGCGTGGTCTCGAGGTGACCTCTCGTCGGTACGAGAACTTCGATCTCCTCGTCGAGTTATTGGCTGGCGGCACCTACCGCTCCCGGGTCACAGCCAGTCCGATGGGCGCGGGAGCGAGCGCGACGTTCGCGATGCCGTTCGATGCCACCGAGCTGGAGAACCTGCTCCTCAAGCTCGACCCCGGCCGGTCCCAGATGCGCCGGGCGGCCGCCGACCCCCGGCCCAGAGCGTCGGTCGAGCTCGGTGGCCGGCTGTTCGACGCCGTGTTCGGCGAGGAGGTCCTTCTCGCCTGGACCCGCAGCCAGGACGCGACCCGGGAGGCCGGTGCGGGTCTGCGCCTGCGTCTGCAGCTGACCGACGCCCCGGAGATCGCCGGGCTGCCGTGGGAGCTGCTCTACGACCGGCGCTCCAACACCTTTCCGGCGCAGTCCGAACGCACCCCGGTGGTGCGTTATCTCGAGGTGGTCCAGCCGCCCCGACCGCTGGCCGTGGAGGGACCGCTGCGGATACTGGTCGTTCTCTCCTCACCGACCGACCTGCCCGAGCTCGACGTCGAGGCGGAGTGGCGACGGATGCACGACCTGCTCGGTCCGCGCGTGGACTCGGGCGCGGTCCATCTCGACCGGTTGCCCGCTCCGACGACGACTGAGCTCGCCTCGTGGTTAAGGTCGCACGACACTCACGTCCTCCACGTCATCGGCCACGGCGACTACGACGAGAACCAGCAGGAGGGCGTCCTGTACTTCTGCGACCAGTACGGCCGCAGCGTCCCGGTCCCGGCGGGCGTCCTCGGGCCGTATCTCCACGACCACGACCCCCTGCGGCTGGTCTTCCTCAACGCCTGCCAGTCCGGCCGGCTCGGCGCCGCCGACCCGTTCAGCGGCATGGCGGGGCGGTTGGTCCAGCAGGACTGCACCGCCGTCGTCGCCATGCAGTTCCCGATCAGCGACGGCGCCGCGACCGCCTTCACCGGCGAGTTCTACGCGGCGCTCGTGGACGGTATGCCGGTCGACCAGGCCGTCACCAGCGCTCGCAAGGGCTTGCTGGCCGGGTACGCGAGCGAGTGGGCCACGCCGGTGCTCTACCTCAACGCTCCAGACGGCCAGGTCTTCCAGTCGGTAGGCGCCAGCACACGCCCGCCGGTTGGCCCGCCGCTGGAGACTCACCGCATACCAGCGCCGAGCGCTCCTTCCTCCCTTCCCCTCCGGCCCGGTCGCGGACGGCTGGTGGGCATCGCCGCCGCGGCCGCAGCCGCGCTCGTCGCGATCGTCCTGTTCGCAATCAGCCGGGTTTCCGACGCCTCGACGGACGCAAGGGCCGGAGTAGCGCCACCCGCCTCGTCGGTGTCGGCTCCGCCGGCAAGCGCATCCGCGGTGGTATCGCCACCGGCCGCGGCGGCGCCGTCCGCGGCGACGGCGACCGTTTCCTACCGCCCCGTCGAGGGTCCGCAGATCACCGCCCGGCGGCTGGCCACACCCCCGACGATCGACGGGCGCGGCGAGGACTGGCCGGCGACCGCGCCGATCGTCGCCGAGTATCTCGTCGCCGGAAACACCGCCACCGTCAAGGGTCTGTGGTGGCTCGGCTGGGACCCCGACAACCTGTACCTGCTCGTGCAGGTCGTCGACCCGGACGTCACGACGACCAACGCCCAGAACCCGGCTCGACTGTTCCAGGGCGACGCGGTCACCGTGCAGTTCGGGTCACCCGGCGCGAACGCCGACGGGATCAACCTCAGTCCCGGTGACGCCTCCTTGTCGATCGGCCCGAACGGCAGCGGAGGTGCCGTGTCCGCTCTGACCCTGGGGTCCGGGGCGGCGTTCGACGTCGACGCCGGACGAGCGGCACCGTCGGTCAAGGCCGCCGCCGTTGCCGGCACTGGCGGCTACACCGTCGAGGCCGCGGTGCCGTGGTCGGCCATCCGGATGTCCGACGTCCCGGGGCCCACCCCGCCGGCCGCCGGAACGCAGTTCGGCGCCACCCTTCTCGTCGACGACGCCGATCCGGCACCCGGCAGCCAGACCGGGATCCGGTCGCGGGTGAGCAACAACCGGTACGTGTCGGACCACACGCCCAACGACGGTGGCTATCGCCGGTACTGGGGACTGCTAACCCTCGGCTCCTGAGCGGTCACCGCCGAGCCCGCGGGTCTGGTTAGGCTCGCGCGGGTGGGGCGGCGATGAGGCGGGAGATCCTCCGACTCGCAGTTCCCGCGTTCCTAGCCCTCGTCGCAGAACCGCTGTTCCTCCTGGCCGACTCCGCGATCGTCGGCCATCTGGGCACCGAAGCCCTGGCGGCCCTCAGTGTCGCCTCGTCCATCCTCATCACCGCGGCGGGGGTGTTCGTCTTCCTCGCGTACGGCACGACCAGCGTTGTCGCCCGACGACTCGGCGCCCGCGACGAGCGAGGGGCCGTGGCGGCCGGAGTCGACGGGTTGTGGCTGTCCCTGGGACTGGGTGCGCTCGCGGCGATCATTGTCGCCGTCGCGGCCCCGGCCCTCTGCGCTGCCATCGGCGGCTCGCCCGGTGTTCAGGAACAGGCCGCGACCTACCTTCGGCTCTCAGCGCTCGGCCTCCCGGCAATGCTCGTCGTCCTCGGTGCCACCGGGTTGCTGCGGGGATTGCAGGACACCACGACTCCGCTCATCGTCGCGGTGGCTGGCTTCGGGACCAACATCGCACTGAACCTCGCGCTGGTCTACGGCGTCGGACTGGGCATCGCCGGATCGGCCATCGGCACGGTGATCGCTCAGACGAGCATGGCCACCGCGCTTGTGATTTCCGTGGTGCGCAAGGCAATCCGGCTTGGGGCGCCGTTGTCGCCACATACCGCCGGTATTCTCTCGGCGGCGGTCGGCGGGATCCCGCTGCTGGTCCGCACGCTTGCGCTCCGCGGCGTGATCCTCGCGACGACGGTCGTCGCCGCCCGCTACGGCGACGAGGTGCTCGCGGCGCACCAGATTGTCGCGACGGTCTGGAACGGGCTGGCCTTCGCCCTCGACGCGCTCGCCATCGCCGCCCAGGCGATCACCGGGAAGGCGCTCGGCGCGGCCGACGTCGAACAGGCTCGGTCGGCCGCGGCGACCATGGCGCGCTGGGGAATCGGCGCCGGCGTGGTCACTGGCTTGGTGTTGGCGCCGTTGTCGCCGGTGATCGGTCGGGCGTTCACTCAAGACCCGGCCGTCGTCTCGGCGGCCGCCTGGGGTTTCGTCGTGGTCGCCCTCATGGAGTGGTTGGCCGGTTTCGTCTTCGTCGTCGACGGGGTCCTCATGGGCGCCGGCGACACGGTCTGGCTGGCGGTGGCGATGGTCCTCGCCGGCGTGGTCTGGGTGCCGGTGGCTCTGTGGGCCACTGCTGGGGGCCAGGTGCTGCCGGGCGGGTTCGGCCAACCCTTGGCGGGGCTCTGGGTGTGGTTCGGGGGCGGGTTCATGGCGCTGCGCGGTATCGGCCTGTGGTGGCGGTTCCGGGCCAATGCCTGGCTGGTCACCGGCGCGACCCGTTGACCCGGGGGGGCTGTGGATGACGACCGGGCGGTGTGCGGGTGGCGTTCGAGAGTGAGGTATGCAGCTCGGCGCACCTCCTCTGGTCCGATCGCTCGACGATCTTGCGATCGCCCGGATCGAGCAGAGAGGCCTGGTCACTCGAGCGCCGTGCCTCTCCGCCGGGCTGACCTCGAAGGCGATCGAGTGGAGGCTCGCGACCGGGCGGTGGACCCGTGCGCTTCCGGGCGTCTACCAGACGATGCCGGGACCGGGACGACTGGTGGACTGCCGCGCTCGCCGCACAGCTCGCCGTGCCTCAGGCCGCCTGGCCATACGAGACGGCCGGGTATGCGTGGGGTCTGGTGCGCTCAGCGCCAGCGCGGTTCGACCTGATCGTCCCTGAATTCCGTCGGATCGCTGCGCCGTCGGGAGTTGTGGTACATCGAGTCACCGACGCCGACCGTCACGTCGACAACCTGCACTGGCCGTGGCGCACCACACCCGAGGAGACCATCCTCGACCTGGCGCTGTCGGCCACTCCCGATGAGCTTTTCGCCTTGCTGGGTCGCGCCTTCCAGAAGCGGCTCACCGACGAGTCCTCAGTATTGCGACGGCTGGAGGGCCGGCTCCGCCATCCTCGCCGCGCACTCTTGAAGCGGTCTTGTCGGCGGCAGACGAGGGGGTCGAGAGCGCCATCGAGGGCCGCTACCTGCACGACGTGGAACGGGCACACCGGTTGCCGGTCGGAGTACGGCAGTGGCGTCGACAGGGGAACGGACGGGAACGCCACGACGTCGGCTATCCGGACCAACATGTTCTCGTCGAGCTGGACGGCCGGCTCGGTCATGAGGGCTTTCAGGCTCAGGTTCGCGTCGGACGTCGCGACCGTCGGGGTGCCGGATCGGGTTGGCTTACCGTACGTGCGTACTGGCCCGACGTGGCCGTGACGCCGTGCGTCCTCGCTGTCGAGGTCGGCGCCGTCCTCAACGACCGCGGCTGGATGGAGCGAGTTCGGCCTTGCCGTCGTGCCTCCTGCGTCCTCCGAGGGTAGAGCTCAGCGACCTTGCTTCCAGCGGAGGTTTGCACCCCTGATCGCGGGTGCGATCCTCCGCTGGAGCTTAGGTCGTGAGGTAGGCGGCGGCCGCGGCTGCCGGGCCAACCCGCATACTCTGTGGGCCGTGGCGCTCGACATCCTCGTGCCGTACTGGGGCGACCCCGACCTCATGCGCGAGACCGTCGACAGCGTGCTGAGCCAGGACCGCGACGACTGGCGGCTGACCGTCGTCGACGACGCCTATCCCGACCGCCAGGTCTTCGAGTGGCTCTTGGGGATGGACGACGCCCGCGTCACAGTCGTGCGGCACGCCGCGAACGTCGGGATCACGGCGAACTACCGCGAGTGCCTCGCCCGGGCCACCCAGGAGCACGTGGTGTTCCTAGGCTCCGACGACGTCCTGCTGCCGAACTACGTCGCCGTCGTCCTCGATGCGTTCGCGGCCGTACCCGAGGCCGTGATGGTCCAGCCCGGCGTGCGAGTGGTCGACGAAACCGGTACGCCCTCCGCCGGCCTGGCCGACACGGTCAAGCAGCGGCTGCTCCGACCTCGAGGCACCCAGCGCACAGTCCTGTCGGGCGAATCGCTCGCCACGTCGCTGTTGCACGGGAATTGGCTGTACTGGCCGTCAATCGCATTCTCTCGCAAGGCAGTCGACGAGATCGGGTTCCGCGTGGAGATGCCGATCATCCAGGACTTCGCGCTGGAGCTCGACCTCGTCGCTCGAGGCGGAAGCCTCGTCGTCGACCCAGCGGAGTGCTTTCTCTATCGGCGGCACATGGGCAGTGCGTCGTCGACGACTCTGGTCGACGGGTCGCGGTTCGCCGACGAGCGCACGTACTACCTGATGGCCGCCGAGCAGATGGAGGCACTGGGCTGGACCAAGGCGGCCCGGGCGGCGCGCGCACGGCTTACCTCACGAGCGCACGCCCTGAGCCTCCTTCCCGGAGTCGTCGCGCGACGTCACTGGGACGCGGCCGGCCCGCTGCTCCACCACGCGGTCAGACGCCCATGAAACCGTTGCCGCGGAGGGGAATCGGTGCCTCGCCCAGTGCAGCGCCGGACGCTCCACCAGTCGCCAGCTCAGCACCGCAACCGCGGCGGTAACGAGTGCGGCCAGCACGTCGTACCCGACCAGCCCGAACCGGTGCGCACCGGCATACACGAGCAGCTGCTGCACCGGGAAGGCGTAGATGTAGACGCCGTAGGAGATGTCGTGCCGCCGCGCGACCGCCGGCGACGGCAGGACCGTCGAGAGCCAGAGCAGCGCGTAGGCGATGAGCGGCGATGCGAGCTGCGCTCCCCAATGGTCGACAGTCACAACGAGGAAGCCCGCGAGGGCGATCGCGGCGAGGGCGACCGGCCTGCGAAGCGGTCGCCCTCGCATGGCCACGTGAACCAGCGCACCGCCGAGGAACGCGGGCAGCAGCCGAGCCAGCAGGACGAGATCGGAGTATGCGCCGGGTGCCCAGACGTCGACCGTCGCCCAAGCGAGCACTGACACTCCGAACGCCGGCCCGAGAAGCCACGGATGACGCCGCACAACGCCGAGGCAGAGGACCAGGCCGATGAGGAGGTAGCAGAGGAACTCGAAGTAGAGCGTCCACAGCGATCCGTTCCAGGCGCCCGGATAGGGAACAGCCGAGGGCGTGCCGGCCACGTCGTAGTCATTGACCCGCAGGGCGAGGTTGTCGAGCACGTATGCGAGTGGCGTCGTCGGCGTCGCCAGGAAGCCGCTCCAGTCGCGTCCTTCGGCGGCCCAGGCGACCGGAGCGAAGACCCCGGCCGTGACGACGAGGCAGACGACGAAGGCCGGGTAGATGCGGGTGACCCGGAGAACGAGGTAGCGGCCGAGCGGGTTGGCGAACCGGCTGGCGGTGATGAGGTACCCGCTGATCGTGAAGAACCCGAACACGGCCCAGCCGCCTAGGTTCTCGCCCTGGAAGGACGGGCCGGTTCCAGCTCCGGACAGGTAGAAGCCGTGCGCGACGAGGACGAGGAGAGCGAGGGCGAGCCGGATCAGGTTGAGTGAGTTGGTCCGGACGTCGAGCTGGACGGTCCCGCTGGAGGGCCGCCTTGACGGAGAAGCGGAGTCAGCGGTGATGAGCGTTCCATCGGGTGAAGCCGGCGGCCGTTGCGGCCTCCTCGCTCTCGAACCACACGTCCACTGCCGATCGGCGGTAGCTCGGGGAGTCGGCGGTGTAGAAGAGCATCGAGTCGGCGTTTCCCTTGACGGTCCAACCCTGCGGGCCGGCACCGGCGGGCCCTGGCACGGCCGAGCCGGGGCCGTAGTCGGACGCTCCGGTGTCGTGAGTTGGGCCGGCCTGGGCATCTGCATCGGTACGGGCGGCGCGCGGTCCGGACGCCGGTCGTGCGCTGGGCCCCTCCGCAGGCGCCTGCTCCGCTTGTGAGACCTCCGCTCGTGGCTCCTCCGCGGGTGACTCCTCCCCTCGTGGCTCCTCGGATGACTGCTTGCCGGGCGTCTCCTCGGATGACTGCTTAGGGGGTGTCTCCTCGGCGAGCCGTTGCTCGACTGCCGGCGAGGCGCCCGGCCCTGATTCGCCTTCGGTTCGTGCGGCCTGCGGTCGGGCATCGACGACGCTCGGGGCAGGAACCGGAGGACTGTCGGGGGTGTCCTGCGACCGCGCCTCGTCGACGTCGCCGGCGCGGCTTTCGCGCTCGACGTGGCCCTCGAGCTCGACGTGGCCCTCACGGTCGACATGGCCCTCGAGCTCGACGTGGCCCTCACCATCGACGGGGCCTTCACCATCGACAGGGCCCTCACGGGACTGGTCTTCGTCCGGAAAGTACTCGATCGCCGGATCCCCCCGGTGCCGTCCGCGGCCACCCCGCCGCCGGAGCGACAGGTAGATGAGGACCCCTAGGACGACGGCAATCACGGCCCACAACCAACCGGGCATGACACGATCCTCTCTGCGAGCCCACGGGCGGTCCGGGCATCACGCTAGCGCGGCCGGCAGCAGGAGCGCTGGCCCACAGCCCGCGCGAGCGGCAGAGTAGGAACCGGGCACACGCATACGAGATGACGGAGGCGGCCATGGCCGAGCAGCAGGGACCGGATCTGCACGAGATCGCGGAGAAGATCCACGCGGCCCATGAGGCCGAGGACCGCCTCATGCATACGATGCCCAACGCGATCCAGCCCCACGACGACGCATACCAGGGCATGACCGGCGCCAGCGAGGGTGACGTCGAGAAGATCGACGAGTCGGCCGAGACCGACGCCGAGCTGCAGGCGGAAGCTCCGGAGAAGTCACCTACCCTTCAGGTGGAGCAGGACGTCCTGGACGCCGGCCAAGAGCGTGAACCGGAGCAGCGCGATAACGACGGCACGTTCGTCGACTCGAAGGTCGTCGACGACAGCCAGTCTCCGACGGACCCGGACCACCGCTGAGGCGGTCGGCTCCTATTCGCCGCGGCGCTTGCGCGCCTGCTCCGCCTTGCGGCGCAGCTGGTTGTAGGTGCCGGTGAGTCCCATCGCCTTCTTGGCCTCGGCGACCACCGACTTCACCTCGGCGCGAGTCCGCTCGGTGCCGTCGATGATGATCTCGTCGACGTAACCGGGGCGACTCTCGTAGCGCGACCGACGCTCGCGCATCGGCTCGAGGAACGCGTTGAGAGCGACGGCGAGCCGGTCCTTGACCTCGACGTCACCGACCCGGCCGACGCGGTACCGCTCCTTGAGGTCGGCGACCTCGTCCGCGTTCGCGTTGAACGCGTCGTGGTAGAGGAACACCGGGTTACCTTCAACGGTGCCGGGGATGTCGGCGCGGATCCGGTTGGGGTCGGTGTACATGCCGCGCACCTTGCGGCGCACCGTGTCGGCGTCGTCCGAGAGCAGGATGGTGTTCCCCAACGACTTGCTCATCTTGGCTTGGCCGTCGGTACCGACCAGCGTGGTGATCTCGCTCTCGATGAGCTCCGGCACCGGGAAGACGTCGCCGTAGAGATAGTTGAACCGACGCGCGATTTCCCGGGTCACCTCGACGTGGGCGTGGTTGTCCTTGCCGACCGGGACGACGTCACCCTTGACGCACAGGATGTCGGCCGCTTGGAGCACCGGGTAGCCAAGGAGTCCGTAGGGCATCTCGTCCTTGCCGGCGGCGCGGGCCATGTCCTTGAGGCTCGGAACGCGTTCCAGGCGGGGAACGGTGACGAGGTTTTGGAACAGCGTGTTGAGTTCGCTGACCTCGGGAATCGCGGACTGCAGGTAGAAGGTCGCCCGGTCCGGGTCGATCCCGGCGGACAGCTGGTCGAGGACCATGTCGCGGGCGTGCACGCTGACCATCTCGATGTCGGCGCGGGTGTTTGCTGTCGTCAAGAGGTGCAGGTCGGCGATGATGAAGAACGCCTCGTACTCGTCCTGCAGCCGGATCCGGTTCTCGACGCTGCCGACGAAGTGACCGAGGTGCAGCTTCCCGGACGGGCGGTCGCCGGTGAGCATGCGCTTGCGCCGGTCCGGCGCCTCCGGCCCGGCCGTCGTCTGGTCGGTCGTCGTCGTCATGAGTGCTCCTCGTTCGGTGGTGCCCCTGCGGGCGCCGGTGCAGACACAGCAAAGCCGCCCGTCGTCGGGGCGGCTCGTCGTTGTGGTCAGGTCCGCCCGGTCAGGGCAGCCACCAGCTCGCGCGCGGCACGCTTACCGACGCACGGGCAGAACCGGTGCTGGTCACGAGGCAAGTCTAGCCGCGGCAGGGGAGGCAGGCCCTACGGTTTGTACCCATGAGCGCGGACCAGTCCCGGTGGCCTTCCAAGCGTCTGGAGATGACGACCGGCCGGCGCATCGGCAACGCGGTCATGGACCGTCTGGTGTCGTGGAACCTTGTCCCGCGGACGGTCATGCTCACGACCAAGGGCCGCCGGACCGGACAGCGACGCCGGACTCCGGTGACTCCTATCCACCGCAGCGGTCATCTCTACCTCGTGGCGCCCTACGGGCCGGTCGGCTGGGTCGTCAACGCGCGAGCCGCGGGCTCGGTCCGGCTCACGGGCAAGATCGACGGCGAGAAGACCGACGCCGAGTATGCGGTGCGGGAGGTCGCGCCGCACGAGGCCGGGCCGGTGCTCAAGGACTACCTGGAGGTCGCCGGAGCGGTCCGCTCCTACTTCGACGTGCCGAAGGATGCCCCGGTCGAGGCGTTCGCTCGCGAGGCGCACGCCCACCCGGTATTCGAGCTGACCCGGGTGGGCGCCGGCTGACGCCGAGGTGCGCTCCGGCGGCTCGCCTACTTCTCCTTGGTCTGCTGGGCATGCATCGCCGCCTTGAGGCTGTCCGGACCGCCCTTGCTCAGCACGGCCTGCACCGTGTTGCGCCACGAGCCGGCGACGACCTGGTCCTTGCCGCCGAACATCGCCTCAAGACCGTCCCGAGCCACGTCCGACGGGTCGTCCTTGGGACCTTCGTCAGCCACGGTGCCGTCCAGGTTGGCCCGGTCGAAGAAGTCGGTGTCGGTCGGACCCGGCAGCAGCGCGGTCACGGTGACGCCGGTGTCCTTGAGCTCGTAGCGGATCGCCTCCGCGAACGACTGCAGGAAGGACTTCGACGCCGCGTACGTCGCATACCACGGTCCGGGCATGAGCGCGGCGATCGAGGAGGTGATGAGCACCCGGCCCTCCCCGCGCTCCACCATCGCCGGCAGCAGTCGCTTCGCCGTGTGCACGACATGGGCGATGTTGAGGTCGATGAGGCGCAGGTCGTCCTCCAGCGGCGTCTCGACGAACGGGCCGGCGTTGCCGACACCCGCGTTGAGGCACAGCACGTCGACCGGTCGGCCGAGCCCCTCGACCTCCGCCACCAGCTCCTCTACGCCGGCCTCCGTCGCGAGGTCGGCGGTGACGGCGACGACCGAGGCGCCACTCCGCGACGCACCCTCGCCCACGGTCGACAGGTCTGCGTCCTCGGCCGCGAGAACGAGGTCGTAGTCGCGAGCCGCGAGCTGGACCGCCAGCTCACGGCCGATTCCGCTCGATGCGCCCGTGACGAGGGCCAGCGGTCGGGTAGCAGAGGTCACGGGTCCTCCTCGGGTTGGATGCGGTCCGACTACCCGCTGGGGATCGGGGCTACACGTCTGGCGCTCTCGCCAGGTACACCTCGATCCCGTCGAGCATCCGGTCGAGTCCGAACTCGAAGGCGTTGCGGGTCTCCTGCTCGAGGTAGTGGCCCGGCTCGTGGTCGAACTCGAAGGCGCCCTGCTCGTCCGCGCGGGCGAGGTTCGGGTACCGGTCGTCGACGTCGGGGACCAGCTCGGTCAGCAGCTGCGAATGCGTGGCCCACCACTCCTCCTCGGTCTGGCCGGCCGCCGCGGTGATCTCACTCAGCTCGGTCACCTGCCGGGTGAGGCCCACGACGAACGCCGAGACCATGCCGACGACCTTCATGACGTCCGGTCCGGACAGTCCGGCCGACGCGAAGATCGCCGCCGGCTGCTCCATGGCCGCGTAGCTGCCGGGCCCGAGGATCGGGCGGGCGGTCCAGATCCGATGCACCCACGGGTGACGCACGTAGAACTCCCACGAGTCCAGAGCCCAGCGGCGGGCCGCCGGCCGCCACCCGTGGCTGAGGTCGTAGGCGACGTCGAGCTCGTTGAGGATGCGGTCGAGCATGAGGTCGACGAGCTCGGCCTTGCTCGGGACATACGTGTAGAG
>JBKPKI010000208.1:0-6859 GCA_046731055.1 Actinomycetota bacterium
ATCCTGGCCCTGTGGATCTACAACCGCTGGTACCGCGGCGGCACGACCGGTTACACGATCGGCCGCGGCGTCGCCGGAGTGAAGCTGGTCAAGGAGTCGACCGGCGAACCGGTCGGCATGCTTCTTGCGTTCGTCCGCGACATCGCTCACATCGTCGACAGCATCATCTGCTACATCGGCTGGCTGTTCCCCCTGTGGGACACCAAGCGGCAGACGCTGGCCGACAAGATCATGAGCACCGTCGTCCTGGCGCAGCCGCAGCAGAGGAAGTGACGACGGCAGCATGGATCACCGCGCCTGGGGCCCGTATCGGGGTCCGGGCCCGGTGCGCTCGGGCCGCAGGATGGCTGGGGGGCGGTGCCGTCGTCGGGGCCGCGGTCGGTTGGGTGCACCGCACCGGCGGGTATGCGGTAGCTCCCGGCGGCCTGCTCTCGTGTCCGTTGCACGCGACGACCGGCCTCTGGTGCCCGTTCTGCGGAGGCCTGCGAGCGGTCGCCGCCCTCAGTCACGGTGACCTGGTTGCGGCCGCCTCCTTCAACGTCGTCGTCATCGGCCTGCTGCCGGTCCTCACGTTCTGGTGGCTCCTCGGTGTGCGCGCCGCCTGGGCCGGCCGGCCGCATCGATGGCTGCTCCTGACCAACCGCCGCTGGCTGGTTCTGGGCGCTGTCCTGCTGGCCTTTGCCCTTTGGCGCAACCTTCCTGCCGTGCCGCTCGGGGCGTACCTCGCACCGTGAGGTGATCCCGGACGCCGTCCTCCCAACCTCGGCGCGGAAAGTAGCCTGGGACGGTGACCCGCGCCACCGGCCGCAGCGTGCTGGACGAGATCGTCGCCGACGTCCGAGCCGACCTGGAGCCGCGGATGGCCGCCGTGCCCGAGGCGGAGCTCGAGCGCCGCGCCGCGGACGCTCCAGCCGCGCTGGACGCCGAGACCGCTCTGCGTCGCGCCACTCGGCTCGCCGTCATCGCCGAGGTGAAGCGGTCGAGCCCGAGCAGGGGATCTCTGGCCGAGATCGCCGACCCGGCCGGACTTGCCGCCGCCTACGCCCTCGGCGGCGCGACGGCGATCAGCGTCCTCACCGAGCCGCGACGGTTCTCCGGCAGCCTCGACGACCTTGCTGCGGTCCGCCGCCGCGTCGACGTCCCGGTGCTGCGCAAGGACTTTCTCGTCACTCGGTATCAGATCACCGAGGCCCGCGCCTGGGGAGCCGACCTGGTCCTCCTCATCGTCGCGTCGCTCGACCAGCGGAACCTGGTCGCGCTGCGCGACCACGCCGAGGCTCTCGGCATGACCGCCCTGGTCGAGGTGCATGACGAGGAGGAGACCCGGCGGGCGGTCGACTCCGGGGCGACCGTTCTCGGCGTCAACGCCCGTGACTTGCGCACGCTCACCGTCGACCGTGCGGTCTTCGCCCGGCTCCGCCCGCTCATTCCCGACGACGTCGTGACGATCGCGGAGTCCGGTGTCCGCACCGTCGAGGACGTGCGCGAGTATGCGACGGCCGGGGCCCACGGGGTGCTCGTCGGCGAGGCGCTGGTCACCGGCGGCGATCCGGCCGGCGCCGTCGCCGCGTTCTCGTCGGTCGGCGTCCGCGCGACGCCGGGCCTGCGGTCGCCGAAGCGGACGGTGCGGACATGACCACCGGACGGTTCGGCCAGTTCGGCGGCCGGTTCGTCCCGGAGGCGCTGATCCCGGCGCTCGAGCAGCTCGACGAGGTCCGGCTCAAGGCCATGGTCGACCCCGAGTTCGTCGGCGAGCTGGAGCGGCTGCACCGCACGTACACCGGCCGGCCGAGCATCGTTACCGAGGTCCCTCGGTTCGCCGAGCACGCCGGGGGAGCGCGAGTGATCCTCAAACGCGAGGACCTGAACCACACCGGCTCCCACAAGATCAACAACGTCCTCGGCCAGGCGCTGCTGACCAGGCGCATGGGCAAGTCCCGGGTCATCGCCGAGACCGGCGCCGGACAGCACGGCGTCGCCACCGCGACCGCCGCCGCCCTGCTCGGCCTCGACTGCACCGTCTACATGGGCAAGGTCGACACCGAGCGACAGGCCCTCAACGTCGCCCGGATGCGGCTGCTCGGTGCCGATGTCGTCCCGGTCACCACCGGCAGCCAGACCTTGAAGGACGCCGTCAACGAGGCGCTGCGCGACTGGGTCGCCTCGGTCGACGACACCCACTACGTCCTGGGCACCGTGACCGGTCCGCACCCCTTCCCGGAGATGGTCCGCGACTTCCACCGGATCATCGGGATCGAGGCCCGCGCCCAGGTGCTCGACCTCGTCGGCCGGCTGCCCGACGCCGTTCTCGCCTGTGTCGGCGGCGGATCCAACGCGATGGGCATCTTCCATCGGTTCCTCGATGACTCCGGCGTTCGCCTCATCGGCCTGGAGGCCGGCGGAGAGGGCCTCGCCTCTGGGCGGCACGCGTCGCGGTTCGCGTCCGGCATCCCCGGCGTCCTCCACGGCGCCTTCACCTACGTCATGCAGGACGACGACGGCCAGACGGTGGAGTCGCACTCGGTCTCCGCCGGCCTGGACTACCCGAGTGTCGGCCCGGAACACGCATACCTGCTCGAGAGCGGCCGTGCGGAATATCGGTCCGTCACCGACGAGGAGGCGATGGAGGCGTTCCGCCTGCTGTGTCAGACCGAGGGCATCATCCCGGCGCTCGAGTCCAGCCACGCCTTGGCCGGTGCCCTGGAGGTGGGCCGAGAGCTTGGCCCTGACGCTGTCCTCCTCGTCAACCTCTCCGGACGCGGCGACAAGGACGTCCACACCGCGGCGACCTGGTTCGGCCTCCTCGAGGCGCCGCCCGAGGATGAGCACGCCAAGGGAATGGGAGTCCAGGCTTGACGGTCCGCGACACCATCGAGGCCTGCCGCGCCAAAGGTCGGGCCGCTCTCGTCGGTTACCTGCCGGTCGGCTATCCCGACGTTCCTACCTCGATCACCGCAATGACGGCGATGGTCGACGCCGGGGTCGACCTCGTCGAGGTCGGCCTGCCCTACAGCGACCCGCTCATGGACGGGCCCGTGATCCAGCGGGCCGCCGAGGGCGCACTGGCCGCCGGGACCCGTGTCGACGACGTCTTCTCTGCCTGCCGGGCGGTGGCCGACCGCGGGACGCCGGCCCTGGTCATGACGTACTGGAACCCGGTCCTCCGCCGCGGCGTGGACACCTTTGCCCGCGATCTCGCGGCCAGCGGGGCCGCGGGGCTGATCACGCCCGATCTCATCCCCGACGAGGCCGCCGACTGGATCGCCGCATCCGACGCATACGGGCTCGACCGCGTGTTCCTGGTCGCCCCCAGCTCCACTCGCGAGCGGCTGGCCCGCGCCACGGCCGCCTCCCGCGGGTTCGTCTACGCCGCCTCGCTCATGGGCGTCACGGGTACCCGCGAGAGCGTCGGGTCGGCCGCCGAGTCCCTCGTCGCCCGCACCCGCGAGGTGACGGACCTGCCGGTATGCGTGGGCCTCGGCGTCTCCAACGGCGACCAGGCCGCCGCAGTGGGCGAGTTCGCCGACGGGGTCATCGTCGGGTCGGCTCTGGTCCGCTCGCTCGTCGACGCGTCCTCTCCGGATGAGGGCATCGCGACGCTCCGCGAGGTGGTCGCCGACCTCGCCCGGGGCGTCCGCCGCAGCCGCGACCGGGTGGCGACGCCGTGACCGCGGCCACGGTTCCGCTCGAGATCCCCAGCCCGACCACCGGGGTCTGGTACCTCGGTCCGGTGCCGCTTCGCGCCTACGCGATGTGCATCCTGGCCGGGATCGTCGTGGCGATCTGGATGACGCAGAGGCGGCTGGCCGCCCGCGGCGGCAAGCCGGGCCAGGTCCTCGACATCTCTGCGTGGGCGGTCCCGTTCGGCATCGTGGGGGGTCGGATCTACCACCTCATCACGTCGCCGCAGGCCTACTTCGGCGAGGGCGGGCAGCCGTGGAACGCCTTCAGGATCTGGGAGGGCGGGCTCGGCGTCTGGGGAGCCATCTCCCTCGGCGCCCTCGGCGCCTACATCGGCTGCCGGCGGCAGGGTGTGAGCTTCCTCGACTTCGTCGACTCCGCGGCCCCGGGCATCCTCGTGGCCCAGGCGCTGGGGCGGTGGGGGAACTACTTCAACAACGAGGTCCACGGCGGCCCGACCGACCTGCCCTGGGGCCTGAAGGTCTACCAGTGGGACCAGACCGCCGGTCACGCCGTCCTCGACGCCAACGGCGACCCGGTGGTGCTCGGCGTCTTCCATCCGACGTTCCTGTACGAGTTCGTCTACTGCCTCGTGCTCGCCGGCGTCCTCATCTGGCTGGACAAGCGGTACGACTTCCGCCGCGGCCAGATCTTCGCGCTGTACATCGCCGGTTACCCGGTCGGGCGCGGCGTCATCGAGTTCATGCGAACCGACGACGCCAACCACATCCTCGGACTGCGGGTCAACTCCTGGGTCTCGATCCTCGTCTTCCTTCTCGGCGTCGGCCTCTTCGTGTGGTTCGGGCGTCGACCGGACAACGCTGAGCCGGAACCCGACAAACATGCTGAAACCGGGCCGTCGGAGCCGGTTACGAGGCCGTGATCTCGGCATCCGGGATGAGATGTTCCGAAATATGGGACGCTTGACGGGGCCGATATCCTGCACTCGCACTGGCCGACGCCGCCCAGTCGCCTTTGACGCCGACCGGCCGCGCCGCCGACGGCCGGCGTCCTCTGCCCGAGTCACTGGTCGGTCGCGAGACCGACGTGAACGTCAGGACGGTGACATGACCGCACTCGAAGGTCGGCCGAGAGTCCGGCTCCGACCGGAACTCCGGCGTTCGCTCTACTCGGCGCAGCCGGACGACATCGGCCTTTATCGGGCCGAGAACGAGCGCGACGCCTGCGGTGTCGCGCTGGTCGCCACGATGCGGGGCAGCGCCGGCCACGACATCATCGAGCAGGCGCTTACCGCGTTGCGCAACCTCGACCACCGCGGCGCCACCGGCGCCGACCCGCTCGTCGGCGACGGCGCCGGCCTGCTCAGCCAGGTGCCGGACGCCTTCCTGCGCGACGTCGTCGGCTTCCGCCTTCCCGGCACCGGCGCATACGCCGTGGGCCTCGCCTTCCTGCCCGTGGACGACGTCCAGCGGGCCGCCACCGTCGAGGCCATCCAGCGCATCGCCGCCGAGGAGTTCCTCGAGGTGCTCGGTTGGCGGGAGGTGCCGGTGGCGGCCGACATCATCGGCGAGGTCGCCCGCGACTGCATGCCGCACTTCGCGCAGCTGTTCGTCACTGGCAGGTCCGACGGTCCCGCTGCCGGCCTGACGGGCATTGCCCTCGACCGGTACGCGTACTGCCTCCGCAAACGCGCGGAACTCGAGACCGACGCCTACTTCGCGTCCCTGTCCGCCCGCACCCTCGTCTACAAGGGCATGCTCACGACGGCACAGCTGGAGCCGTTCTTCCCCGACCTGTCCCACCGGTCGTTCGAGTCCGAGCTCGCGCTGGTGCACTCTCGGTTCTCGACCAACACGTTCCCGTCGTGGCCGCGCTCGCACCCGTACCGGTTTCTCGCCCACAACGGGGAGATCAACACGGTCAAGGGCAACCGCAACTGGATGAGCGCCCGCGAGAGCCAGCTGACCTCCGACACCATCCCCGGCGACCTCGAGCGGCTGTTCCCGATCTGCACCCCTGGGGGTTCGGACTCCGCGTCCTTCGACGAGGTCCTCGAGCTGCTCCACCTCGGTGGTCGCTCCCTCCCGCACGCCGTCCTCATGATGATCCCGGAGGCGTGGGAGAATCACACCGACATGGACCCGGCTCGCCGGTCCTTCTACGAGTTCCACTCGACGTTCATGGAGCCGTGGGACGGGCCGGCCCTCATCGCCTTCACCGACGGCGCGCTCATCGGCGCGGTCCTCGACCGCAACGGGCTGCGGCCGGGCCGGTATGCGGTGACGGACGACGGGCTCGTCGTCCTCGCCTCCGAGTCGGGAGTCCTCGATCTGGACCCCGCGAAGGTCCTCAAGCGCGGGCGGCTGCAGCCCGGACGGATGTTCCTCGTCGACACCGAGCACGGCCGGCTCATCGGCGACGAGGAGATCAAGTCCTCGCTGGCCGCTCAGAGCCCCTACGACGAGTGGTTGCACGCTGGCCTGCTTCGGCTGGAGGACCTGCCCGAGCGCGAGCACGTCCTGCATACCGCGTCGTCGGTGGCTCGCCGCCAGCAGACCTTCGGCTACACGCAGGAGGAGCTGCGCATCCTGCTCACGCCGATGGCCAGGAGCGGCGCCGAGGCGTTGGGCTCGATGGGCACGGACAGTCCCATCGCGGTGCTGTCGAGCCGTCCGCGACTGCTCTTCGACTACTTCACCCAGCTCTTCGCCCAGGTGACCAACCCGCCGCTCGACGCGATCCGCGAGGAGCTGGTGACATCGCTCGGCATGACCATCGGGCCGGAGGGCAACGCTCTCAAGGCTTCGCCCGCGCACGCCCGGCAGCTCGTGCTGCCGTTCCCCGTCATCGACAACGACCAGCTGGCCAAGATCGTCCACATCAACGTCGACGGCGACCTGCCGGGGTATGCGACGTACGTCGTCCGCGGTCTCTACGAGGTCAACGGCGGCGCCGAGGCGATGCAGGCCCGGCTCCAGGAGATCTTCCTCGAGGTGTCCGAGGCGATCAGCCGCGGCGCTCGGTTCGTCGTCCTGTCCGACCGCGACTCCGGCCGCGACCTGGCGCCGATCCCGTCGCTGTTGCTGACCTCGGCGGTCCACCACCACCTCATCCGCGAGAAGACCCGCACCCAGGTCGGCCTGCTCGTCGAGGCCGGCGACGTCCGCGAGGTCCACCACGTGGCGCTGCTCGTCGGCTACGGCGCGGCGGCGATCAA
>JBKPKI010000209.1:0-14925 GCA_046731055.1 Actinomycetota bacterium
GGTCCGGGTCGGGACCGGTCCGCTGTCCGCGGTCGAGCCCGGTGATCCGCGTGACCTCCTCGTCGGTGAGCTCGAACCCGAACAGGTCGAAGTTCTCCTCGATGCGGCTCGGCGTCACCGACTTCGGGATGACGACGTTGCCGAGCTGCAGGTGCCAGCGCAGGATCGCCTGGGCCGGCGTCACGTCGTGGGCCGCGGCGGTCTCGGCGATCGTCGGGTCCTCGAGCACGCCGAGCTCCCCCGACGCCAAGGGGCTCCAGGCCTCCGTCACGATGCCGTGCGCGGCGTGGAAGTCGCGCAGCTCCTGCTGGACGAGGTACGGGTGTAGCTCGATCTGGTTGATCGCGGGGTACTCACCCGTCTCCTCGTAGAGGTGCTCAAGGTGCGCCACCTGGAAGTTGCACACGCCGATCGTCGTGACCCGGCCTTCGTCGCGCAGCGCCTGCATCGCCTTCCACGCCTCGGCGTAGCGGTCCTTCTTGGGCAGCGGCCAGTGGATGAGGTAGAGGTCGAGCACGTCCCGCTGAAGCTTGCCCATCGACGCCTCGAACGCCTTCGTCGCCGCGTCGAACCCGTGCGCGTCGTTGTTGAGCTTCGTGGTGATCCACACGTTGTCGTCGAGACCGCTCTGCTTGACCGCGTCGCCGACACCGCGCTCATTGCCGTACATCGCGGCCGTGTCGATGTGGCGGTACCCGACCTCCAGGGCCGACCCGACGGCGCGGGTGACCTCCTCCTCCGGCACCTGCCATACACCGAACCCGAGCTGCGGGATGGGTACCGATCCGGTTGGGGTGGTCAGTGGGACAGTGGGAACACTCGTCATGTCCCCACGGTATGCCGCGGCGCATCTCGGCGGCTCCCCGGCGCCTCCGCCCTGAGACCGGCCGCGAGCGCCGCGACGAGACGCTCCAGGGGGACCTCCACCGACCGGGCGGGCACGAGCTCCGGATGCGACGCATACACCTGAAGCACGACGTCCGACGGTCGAGACGCGGCCCACAGCCCGGCGCCGAGCTGGGAGGTCACGGAGAGCAGGAGCTTGGCCTGGTCGACGTCGAGCCCGACCGGACGTTCGGCGAGCGTGCGGCCGAGCTCGTCGACGATCACCGTGGAGGTGACCTTGAGCCGCTCCGCGGCCGAGTAGGACACGTTGTGCTCCAGGTGGGTCGTCAGCTGGCTGAGGAGCTCGCAGAACAGCTCATGCTCGACGAGCGTGGCGGCGAGCACGTGTGGCAACGTCTCCGGGGTGACGTCGGCGAGCCGCGGCAGCAGCGTGTCGCGGAGGCGGTAGCCCTCCTCGCTGCACAGCTCGACGAAGATCTCCTCACGGGTGCCGAAGTAGCGCACGACGTTGGACTTGGCCAGTCCCACGGCGTCGGCGAGGTCGCCGAGGGTGATCGCCCGGACGCCACGGCGCACGGCGAGGTCGCGAGCGGCCTCGAGGATCGCCTCCCGTCGCTGTTGCTTGTGCTCCGGACGGCGGGCCCTCACAAACGGCGTGCCGAACTCCGTGCTCATCGAACCCTCCTCCCCTTGCTACCGCAACGACGTTGCGTTAGCGTACTCCAGTCTGAAGAGAACGCCGTTGCGTTAACTGGGAGCCCCATGACCGATCTCGTCGCCCCTCCGGCCGCCCGACCCGTGCACCTCGTCGTCAACGGCGTCCCGACGACGCTCGAGATCGAACCGCGGGTCAGCCTCCTCGACGCCCTCCGCGAGCACCTCCACCTGACGGGAACCAAGAAGGGCTGCAACCAGGGCGCCTGCGGCGCCTGCACGGTCCTCGTGGACGGCCGGCGCATCGTCTCCTGCCTGGCGCTCGCCGTGCAGTACGAGGGCCGTGAGGTGACCACCATCGAGGGGGTCGGCCCGCACCCGCTGCAGGACGCGTTCGTGCGGTTCGACGGGCTCCAGTGCGGCTACTGCACGCCCGGCCAGATCTGCTCGGCAATCGGGATGCTAGCGGAGTACGAGCGTGGGGCGCCGAGCGCGGTATCGGAGGATGTCGCATCGCCAGCAGCGTTGACCCGCAACGAGATTCGAGAGCGGATGAGCGGTAACCTCTGCCGGTGCGGCGCCTACAACGGGATCGTCGACGCCATCGAGTCCATGGATGGGAAGTCCGCATGAGGCCCTTCGACTACGAGCGGGCGACCGACGTCGGGCACGCGGTGGCACTCGTCGCTGAGCGTCCCGAGGCGCGGTTCCTCGCCGGGGGCACGAACCTCGTCGATCTGGTCCGCCGCGGCGTCGAGACGCCGGACCGCCTCATCGACGTCACCGGCCTGCCACTCACCGAGATCGAGGAGACCCGGGACGGCGGGTTGCGCGCGGGGGCGGTCGTCAGCAACGCGGAACTGGCCCACCATCCTCTGGCCCGGTCGCGCTATCCCGTGCTCTCTCAAGCCCTCCTGGCGGGGGCCTCGGGACAGCTTCGCACGATGGCGACCGTCGGAGGCAACCTCCTCCAGCGGACCCGCTGCCCCTACTTCACCGACCTCACCACGGCGTGCAACAAGCGAGAGCCCGGCTCGGGTTGCGCCGCGCGCGACGGGTTCACCCGGTATGCGGCCGTTCTCGGGACCAGCGAGCACTGCGTCGCGGCGCATCCCAGCGACATGGCGGTCGCTCTCGCCGCGCTCGACGCCCGCGTCGAGTTGACCTCGGCGAGCGGCGTGCGCGAGGTCGGCGTCACGGACCTCTACCGGCTGCCCGGTGAGACGCCGCATCTCGAGACGGTGGTCTCACGCGGCGAGCTCATCACGGCCGTCGTCCTGCCTCCGCCCCCGTCCGGACGCTCGCGCTATCGCAAGGTGCGGGACCGGGCCTCGTATGCGTTTGCGCTGGTGTCCGTCGCGGCGGTGCTCGGCGTGGCGGACGGCCGCGTGACGACCCTGCGGCTGGCCCTGGGCGGCATCGCCCCGAAGCCGTGGCGGGCGGCGGCCGCCGAGACGCTCCTGGTCGGTTCCGAGCCAACGGACGAGGCGTTCGCGGCCGCCATCGACCTGGAGCTGGCCGATGCGAACCCGTTGCCGGGTAACGCGTTCAAGGTGGACCTGACCCGTCGGACCGTCGTCGCCGTGCTGCGCCGGCTGCGTGACGAGGCGGTGACCGCGTGACCACAGCGCCGGCCTCCACGACCGCACCTGCACGCATACCCGAACGCACTGCTTCTCGGGCGGAAGCCGGGCCGTGGGTAGGGCGTCCTCTGGACCGGTCCGACGGCCTGGCCAAAGCGACGGGAGCGGCGACCTTCTCAGCCGAGTACCAGGTCCCCGACATCGCCCACGCTGTCCTCGTTCACGCCACGGTCGCCCGCGGCCGCATCCGGTCGATCGACACACCCCGCGCGGAGGCGCACCCGGGCGTCGTCGCCGTTCTGACGCACCTCAACGCGCCCAAGATGGTTCCTGCGCCGAGCCGGACCAACCTCATGGACCTGAGCACCATGGTCGTCGGCAGCCGCGTGCCGTACCTGAACACCGAGGAGGTCTACTACGATGGGCAGCCCGTGGCCGTGGTCGTCGCCGACAGGCTCGAGGCGGCGCAGTACGCCGCCTCGCTGGTCCGGGTGGACTACGAGGAGCGGCCGGCCCGGCTGAGTTTCAGCGCGGAGCTCGAGCAGGCAACTCCGGTCAAGCAGTCCCTCGGGATGCCGACGATGGCCGGCCGCAAGGGCGACGCCGACGCCGCCCTGGCTTCGGCTGCCCACCGTGTGGACCTGCACTTCACGACTCCTGCGCAGAACCAGAACGCGATGGAGCCGCACGCGACGACGGCCGTCTGGGACGGCGACCAGCTGACCGTCTGGGACTCCACGCAGCACATCGACTGGGTCCGCAAGCACCTGGCGCTCCGGTTCCGACTGCCGGTGGAGCAGGTCCGCGTGATGGCGCCGTTCGTCGGCGGCGGGTTCGGCGGCAAGGGCAGGGTGTGGTCGGTCACGTTGCTGGCGGTCATGGCCGCGCGCGCCACGGGCCGTCCGGTTCGGCTGGCCCTGACCCGCGAGGGCGTCCACCGGACCGTGGGCGGTCGGACCCCGACCGCGCAGCGCGTCGCGCTGGGGGCCGGAGCCGACGGCCGGCTCACCGCTCTCGTCCACGAGGCCGTGATACGGAGCTCGCCGATGGGCGGCCACGCCGAGCAGGTGGTCGGGGCGACGGGTGACCTCTACGACGCTCCGGCCATCGCCCTGCGCACGTCGATGGTCGAGCTCGACCTGGTGCCCAACACCGCCATGCGCGCACCCGGGGAGGCGGTCGGGTCGTTCGCGGTGGAGTCGGCCATGGACCAGCTGGCCTCCGACCTCGGGCTCGACCCCGTGGACCTCCGGCTGCGCAACGAGCCGGAGACGTCCCCGATGCATGGCCGGGCGTACTCACACCGGCGGGTCCGCGACGTGATGGCTCTCGGTGCGCGCGAGTTCGGTTGGGAGCAAAGGACGTCCGCGCAGACAGGCTCGACCCTGGTGGGTTACGGCATGGCTCTGGCGTACCACCCGTCCTGGGTGTTCACCGCCAACCTCACGCTGCGGCTCGACGCCGACGGCACCGCATTACTACGATGCGGGTCCCACGAGATCGGCACGGGCACTGCGACGGCGCACGCTCAGGTGGTCGCCGACGAGCTGGACCTGCCGTACGAGGCGGTTAGTGTCGAGTACGGCGACTCCGACCTCCCCATCTCCCCCGGCGCCGGCGGCTCGGGTCAGTCGGCGAGCATCGTCGACAGCATCGTCACAGCTGCCGAGCGGATCCGGCGGCAGGTCCGCCGATGGGGCGGCCGGCCCGGAGAGCCGCTGGCCGCCGCGCTCGCCCGCACCCGTCATGATTCCGTCGAAGTGTCGGTCGGGTCGGATTTCGGGTGGCGCGCCATGGCGGGGCAGGCGCGGTTCATCGCCCGCACCCTGCGGGACCAGCGCCGCTGGGTCCGGGCGGCCACCGGCGCGCACTTCTGCGAGGTACACGTCGACCGCGACACCGGCGAGGTGCGGGTGACCCGGTGGGTCGGCGCGTTCGACGTCGGGCGAGTGCTCAACGCCAAGACGGTGGCCAGCCAGCTGCGCGGCGGCATCGTCATGGGCCTTGGGATGGCCCTGACGGAGGAGACCCTCGTCGACCCGCGGACCGGCCGGATCATGAGCGCCTCGCTGGCCGACTACCACGTGCCCGTCCACGCCGACGTCCCGGACATCGCCATCCACGTTCTCGACGACCCGGACCCCTCCATGCCGAAGGGCGTGGTCGGTGCTGGTGAGGTCGGGATCACCGGCGTCGGTGCGGCCGTCGCGAACGCGGTCTACGACGCGACCGGCACCCGCGTCACCGACCTCCCGATCACCCTGGACAAGCTGATCTCCCGCTGACCGCCGCCTGCTTCGGCTCGGCTGGAGGCCCCCGGGACCGATTCGCTCGCCCGCTAGGCTCCGCCCCATGCCGATCTCGAAGGTGCTGATCGCCAACCGCGGCGAGATCGCCGTTCGCATCGCCCGGGCCTGCCGGGACGCGGGAATCGGCTCGGTAGCCGTCTACGCCGATCCCGATCGGGACGCCCTGCACGTGAAGGTAGCGGACGAGGCATACGCCCTCGGCGGGACGACCCCCGGCGACAGCTACCTCGTCGTCGACAAGCTCCTCGACGTCGCGACGAAAACCGGCGCCGACGCCGTCCACCCGGGCTATGGGTTCCTCGCGGAGAACGCCGGCTTCGCCCAGGCCGTGATCGACGCCGGGCTGACCTGGATCGGCCCCGGACCGGAGGCGATCGACGCTCTCGGCGACAAGGTCAAGGCACGGCATCTCGCCCTCAAGGCCGGCGCACCGCTGGTGCCCGGGACCCCCGACCCGGTCGACGGGCCGGACGAGGTGGTGGCCTTCGCCGAGGAGCACGGGCTGCCGGTCGCGATCAAGGCGGCCTACGGAGGTGGCGGGCGGGGCCTCAAGGTCGCCCGCACGATAGAGGAGATCCCGGACCTCTACGAGTCGGCGGTGCGCGAAGCAGTGACGGCCTTCGGTCGCGGTGAGTGCTTCGTGGAGCGGTTCCTCGACAAGCCGCGCCACGTCGAGACCCAGTGCCTGGCCGACCAGCACGGCGGCGTGGTCGTGGTCTCCACGCGGGACTGCTCGCTCCAGCGGCGCAACCAGAAGCTCGTCGAGGAGGCACCGGCGCCGTTCCTCTCCGAGGCGCAGCACGCCGAGCTGGTGCGGGCGTCCAAGGCGATCCTGGCGGAGGCCGGCTACGTCGGCGCGGGCACCTGCGAGTTCCTGGTCGGGCAGGACGGCGGGATCTCCTTCCTCGAGGTCAACACCCGGCTCCAAGTGGAGCACCCGGTCAGCGAGGAGGTGACCGGCGTCGACCTCGTGCGTGAGCAGTTCCGCATCGCCGACGGCGAGCCGCTCGGATACACCGATCCGGAGCCGCATGCCCACTCCTTCGAGTTCCGCATCAACGGTGAGGACGCCGGACGGAACTTCCTCCCCGCCCCCGGCGCCGTCACCCGGCTGGTGCTGCCGGGCGGTCCTGGAGTCCGCGTCGACTCCGGTGTCGTCGAGGGCGACACGGTTGCCGGCGCCTTCGACTCGATGCTGGCCAAGCTCATCGTCACGGGGCGGACCCGCCAGGAGGCCCTCGAACGATCGCGCCGGGCGCTGGACGAGTTCGTCGTCGACGGCATGCCGACGGTACTGCCGTTCCACCGGGCGGTGGTCCGCGACGAGGCGTTCGCGCCCTCGTCGGAGGTGCCGTTCACCGTGCACACGCGGTGGATCGAGACCGAGTTCGACAACACCATCGAGGCGTATGCGGGTGCTTCCGCCGACGGGGCCGAGCCCTCCGAGCGTCGGCCGGTGGTCGTCGAGGTCGGCGGCAAGCGGATCGAGGTGGTCCTGCCGGCGGAGCTGGCGCTCGTCGGCGGTGGAACCGGCGCGGGCGCGCGCAAGAAGGCTCCCCGGCGCTCCGGCGCCGGGCACGGCGGGGCGGCCGTCTCGGGTGACGCCCTCACCGCCCCGATGCAGGGAACCATCGTCAAGATCGCGGTCGAGGAGGGGCAGACCGTCGAGCAGGGGCAGACCGTCGTCGTCCTGGAGGCCATGAAGATGGAGCAGCCGATCGCGGCTCACAAGGCGGGCGTCATCACCGGATTGCGCGCCGAGATCGGCGCCACCGTGACAAGCGGGACCGTCCTGGCGGAGATCAAGGACGCCTGACCGGTCGCCAACGGTGCTGTAGCGCTCGGGATAACAAGCGCTCCAGCACCCGTGGTGCCCGAGCCGTCAGGTACGCGCCCCGGGGTCGGTACTCGTCGTCTCGGGCGACGACTCGGGGATGGTCTCCGGGGCGGAGGTCGGCACCGGGTCGGGGCTGGGGACGGGCGGTGCGGTGCCCGGTGCGTCAGGGTCCGGGCCCGGGTCGATCGGGGCCGGTGGCTCTGGCGCCGTCCCAGGAGTCGGCGCGGGCTCGGTCGGCACCGATGGCGGGTCCCCCGGGGCGGGGGCGGGATCGGGCGACGGCTCCGGAAGGGTCGCCTGGTCCTCCGGTATGCCTAACCGCTCCCGCACCATGTCGTCGCCCTTGCCAATCTGCTCGGAATAGCGCCCGCCGGTGCGCTCGTCCAGGACCTCCGAGGCCTTGTCGAGCCCCTGGTCGGCCTGCTCCGGGTGCCCCTTGATGAAGTCCTTGACCTTGTCGAAGAAGCTCTCGTTGCTCATCGCCCCTGTCCCTTCTGATGGGTCCCGTGGCGGAGGGTCATCGGTCCCGCCGCCTCGACCCTAGTCCGGGGCGACGCTCACGTCGTGACCCACTCGCATACGATCGAGGTATGCCTCAGCTCGCCGACGCGGATCAGATGCCGTGGCAAGGATTCTCGGTCACGAACCTGCTGATCCTGGTCGTGATCCTGGCCGTGCTCTGGCCGTTGATGCGGTGGCTGCGACGGACGATCTCCGAGAACCGGCGCCAGCGCTGGGCTAGTGAGGACGAGGAGGAGTTCCGCTACACGGAGGAGAACGACCCCGACCTGCGCCGGAACCATCCCGAGAGCTGAGACGTCAGCGGGTGTGGAGTCGCCGGGCCGCTTCGGCGATCGACCCGGACATCGACGGATAGACCGTGAAGGACCCCGACAGCTGGTCGACGCTGAGATGGTTCTGGACCGCGACGGTCAACGGGTAGATCAGCTCCGACGCTCGCGGCGCGACGACCACGCCACCGAGCACCGTGCCGCTGCTCGGCTGCGCGAACACCTTGACGAACCCGTCGGTGAACCGGTCCATCTTCGCCCGCGCGTTGGTCGCCAGCGGCAGCGTCACTGCCCGCGCCGTCACGCGTGAGGAGTCCACGTCCTCCTGGGTCACTCCGACCGTCGCGATCTCGGGCGAGGTGAAGACGTTCGCGCTGACCACGTTCAGTCGGAGCGGCGCCACCGCGTCGCCGAGCGCGTGCCACATCGCGATCCGGCCCTGCATCGCCGCCACCGACGCCAGCGGCAGGACACCCGTGCAGTCCCCCGCCGCATACACTCCGCGCACCGAGGTGCGCGAGACCCCGTCGACCTCGACGTGCCCGGACTGGGACAGCACGATCCCGTTCTCGGACAAGCCGATTCCCGAGGTCTGCGGCACGGAGCCGACGGCTAGCAACGCGTGCGAACCAACCACCGTGCGACCGTCGGTGAGCGTCACGCATACGCCGTCGTCGGTCCGTTGGACGCTCGCCATCCGCGACCGGCCGAGCACCTCCATGCCGTCGCGCCGGAAGACGTCCTCGATGACCGCGGCCGCATCCGCGTCCTCGCCGGGAAGCACCCGGTCCCGCGACGACACGAGGGTGACCCGGGCGCCGAGCCCGACGTAGGCGTGCGCGAGCTCCGCGCCGGTGACACCCGACCCGACGACCACGAGGTGCTCCGGCAGCTCGGTGAGCGAGTAGATCTGCTGCCAGGTGAAGATGCGTTCCCCGTCGGGCTGCGCGCTGGGGGTGGTCCGCGGCGTCGAGCCGGTGGCCAGCAGGACGACATCGGCCTGGAGCTCCTCCGCGGTCCCGTCGTCGGCCTCCGCCCGGACCGCGCCGGCTTCGAGAAGGTTCCCGATGCCGCGGACGATCCGCACGCCGTCACCCGTGAGGCGAGCCGCGATGTCGGTGCTCTGGGCCTCGGCGAGGTGGAGGATGCGCCGGTTGGCGGCCGCGAGATCCACCGTGGCGTCGGCCAGGCCCACGCCGAGATCGCCGCCGGACGCGCGGTTCGTCACGAAGCCGGCGGTCGAGATCAACGTCTTGCTCGGGACGCAGTCGGTCAGCACGCAGGCTCCGCCCAGCCCGTCCCGGTCGACCACTGTGACTGATGCGCCGAGCCGCGCAGCGACGAGGGCCGCCTCGTACCCGCCGGGGCCGCCACCGAGGACGACGACCGACGTCGGGTGCCCGATCACCCCTCCATCCAACCATCGGGGCGAGACGTGCTGCGGCCACTAGGGTGCCGGGGTGAGCGTCGATCTCAACGATCTGGGCACCGACCCCTTCGACGTCGCCAAGGCCGCGGCCACGGTCATTACCGAGCGGACCGGCGCTCCGACCCACGACGTCGCACTGGTCCTCGGATCCGGCTGGGGCCAGACCGCGGAGCTCATCGGGCCGACCCTCGCGACGGTCGACAGCGAGGACGTGCCCGGCTTCCACGCCGCGGCCGTGGCCGGGCACCGCGGGGGTATGCGGTCGGTCGCCATCGGCGAGACCGGTCGGCGGGCGCTTGTCTACGGGACGCGGACCCACTACTACGAGGGCCGCGGCGTCCGCGCGGTGGTCCACGGTGTCCGCACCGCCAGCGCGGCGGGCTGCTCGACCCTCGTCCTCACGAACGGGTGCGGCGGCCTCAACCCGGCATGGGGCCCGGGCACCCCGGTGCTCATCCGCGACCACATCAACCTGACCGCCACGTCGCCCCTGGAAGGCCCGACATTCGTCGACCTCACCGACCTCTACTCGGAGCGGCTGCGGGCGATCGCCCGCGACGTCGACCCGGATCTCGACGAGGGCGTCTACGTCCAGTTCCCGGGGCCGCACTACGAGACGCCGGCCGAGGTCCAGATGGCGAAGCGGATCGGGGGCGACCTCGTCGGTATGTCGACGGCGCTCGAGGCCATCGCGGCTCGGCACGTCGGGCTGGAGGTCCTCGGCGTCTCCCTGGTCACCAACCTCGCCGCCGGCATCTCCGACGAGCCGCTGTCGCACCAAGAGGTCATCGAGGCGGGCCGGGCGGCCGCCGAACGCTGCGGCCGACTGCTCGCCGACGTGGTCAGGCGGATCGTCGCGTGAGCCCCGTGGGCGACCCCTGGGATCGGCTCGGCAGCCGGGTCCGCGCCTGGGTCGACGACGACCCGGACCCCGCGACGTCTCAGGAGCTGCGCAACCTTCTCGAGGCCGCGGAGCACGGCGACCTGACCGCCGTTGCCGATCTCGAGGACCGGTTCGCTGGGATGCTCGAGTTCGGGACGGCCGGCCTGCGCGGAGCCCTCGGCGGCGGCCCGAACCGGATGAACCGGGCCGTCGTCCAGCGGGCGGCCGCCGGACTCGTCGCCTACCTCCAGACCGACTGCGCGATCCCCGAGCCGATGGTGGTCGTCGGGTTCGACGCGCGGTACAACTCCGACGTCTTCGCCCGGGACACCGCCGCCGTGGTCGTCGGGGCTGGTGGCAGCGCGGCGATCCTGCCGCGGCCGCTGCCGACTCCGGTGCTGGCCTTCGCGATCCGCCACCTCGGGGCGGATGCCGGGGTCATGGTCACCGCGAGCCACAACCCGCCGCAGGACAACGGATACAAGGTCTACCTCGGTGACGGCAGCCAGATCGTCCCGCCGACCGACGCGCAGATCGCTAGCCATATCGCCGCCGTCGCCTCGGTCCGCGACCTGTGGCTCGCGGAGGACGGGTGGCAGAACCTCGGCGACGAGGTCCAGGACGCCTACGTCGACCGGGTGTCGGCCCTCGTCGCGCCCGACGCGCCGCGCGACATCGCGGTCGTGCACACCGCGCTGCACGGCGTCGGCGACGACACGGTGCGCCGCGTGTTCGCCGCTGCCGGCTTTCCAGACCCGGAAACCGTTGCTACACAAGCAGTTCCGGATCCCGACTTCCCTACGGTGAGCTTTCCCAACCCCGAGGAGTCCGGCGCCATCGACGCCGCCCTGGCGATCGCCCACGAGGTCCACCCCGACGTCGTCATCGCCAACGACCCTGACGCGGACCGCTGCGCCGCCGCCGTGCTCGACGCCGGCGGGTGGCGGATGCTGCGCGGCGACGAGCTCGGCGCCCTGCTCGGCGCCCACGTGCTAGAGCGCGGGGTGGGTCCTGACGCCGTCTTCGCCTCCTCGATCGTGTCGTCGCGGCTGCTGGCAGCGATGGCCACCGCGGCCGGGATCCGCCACGAGGAGACGCTGACTGGGTTCAAGTGGATCTCACGGGTCCCCGGTCTGGTCTTCGGCTACGAGGAGGCGATCGGCTACTGCGTCGCGCCCGAGGTAGTCCGCGACAAGGACGGGGTCAGCGCCGCCCTCCTGCTGACCGAGATGGTCGCCGGTCTCAAGGCCAAGGGACAGAGCCTCCTTGACGTCCTCGACACCCTCGCGATCCGGCACGGCGTGTATGCGACGGACGCCTTCTCGGTCCGCGTCGCCGACCTCGCGCAGATCCCACCGGTCATGGAGCGGCTGCGGTCGGCACCACCGGCCGAGCTCGGGACAGTGCGGGTGGCCCGGGTCGACGACCTGGCCCGCGGCGACGGAGGTTTGCCGCCGACGGACGGGCTGCGCTGGTTCCTCGCCGACCGGTCCCGCGTCATCGTGCGGCCCTCCGGTACCGAACCCAAGCTTAAGGTCTACCTCGAGGCGATCGAGCCGGTGCCGGACGGTGACCATCTTTCCGCGTCACGGGAGGCAGCGGCCCAGCGGCTCGCTGCTCTCCGGACGGCGATGGAGTCGCTCACCCAGGTCTGACCTGATCGGCCGGCACGACGCCGCAACGATCGCTATCACGGTCGCCAGTTGCGCGATGTCAGGCCGGATCGCCACGACGAGAGCCGAGCGCAACAGTTGTTGCGGCGGATGCGGCCTCGGCCCGAGCATTGCGGGCAGCCGCCGGCTGCCGGTCCTAGCAAGCGCACCGGCCGTCAGGGCCGCGCGGTCTCCGAGGTCCTCGCGGCTCACGACATTCGCGCCTCTCCCGGTCGGGTAGGCAGAGCAGTCTGCCGTAGGACGCCACGACGACTGCCATGGAAGGCTGTCGCCGGCATGTGAAGACTGACCCTGTGGCGCCGGGCGGTTTCAGCCGGTCATCGCAACGTCGGCCGGTGATCCTGACCTCGTTCTGTCAGTGGATGAGGGAGGTCAGGGTGGGTCGTAAGCCGAAGTCGCCGGCGGTTTCGGGCCATATTCCTTCGGGCTCGGGCGAGCGGGGCGACGTTGCGTCAGGCGGCCACCGCGGCAGGGGTGTCTCGCACCACAGGCCACTACTGGCTGGCTCATACCGGTGGCGTACGGCCTCGGCAGCGGCGGCCGAGGCCGGCGTTGCGGTTGTCGCTAGAGGAGCGGGAGGCGATTTCGCGGGACTGGCCGCGGGCTGGACGTTGACGGCGATCGCTGCCGACCTGAGCCGGTCGACGTCGACGGTCTCGCGTGAGGTGACCCGCAATAGTGGTGTCAACGGCTACCGGGCGGCCCAGGCGGAACGGCTGGCAGTAGCTCGCACCGCCCGTCCCCGGCCCGGCAGGTTGGCCGCCGATCCGGTGCTACGCGGTTGCGTGGATGACAAGCTCAGGCGGGACTGGAGCCGCGCAGCGCGGCGACAACGACGTAGTTCCCGACGTAGGTACGTTTGTCGGGACTAATCAGGCAGCTGATGGCGACCACGGTGTCCTTCCGGACAGCGACTACGTCCAGGTTCGCCGTGAGCTCATCGAATGGCACGGAGAAGGTCTTGGTCACGCCGTAGACGAAGACGCCGGCTGTGGTGGCGAGGACCACTTGGTCGCCGAACCGAACGTCCTGCAAGTGACTGAAGACCCCTTGGGCGGGATCATCGGGTCGGTACCGATTGGAGTGCCCCGTCACGAAAGTCGTCTGCGTCCCCGGGACCTCAGGAGGGGCACCGACATCGATTCGCGCCACCTTGCCAAGGAAGGGGGCGTCGTAGCACGGCTGACCGGGAACCTCGCAAGCGGGAGAGTTGCCGTAGCGCGCCAAACCGGAGGACGCGGCGTCAATGAGGACAGCATTGCCTCGGAGAACGCGGAAGGCGACGAGCTCACCACGCGGAACCGGTTTGACGACCGGTGGTAGCACCTCACCCGTCCCCACAGGACTGGATGGAGAAGTTGTCTGATCCGGCGCGGACGTACTTAGTGGTGTCGGTCCAGGCTCGACGCTCGTTGTCGAGCTCACCGTTGAACCGGTTTTCCCGCCTTGCGTCAAGGCGGGGGGCGGCAACCCAGCGACGACTGCATCGCCCGCACCACCGTCGCCGGAAGTCCCCAGGAAATTGCACGAGACGGCGGTCATGCCGAAGGCCAGCACGGCGGCCACAAGGGCCGCCGTGCTGGTTATGCGGCGTCGGGTCCTGCGGCGTTGGCCTAGCGACCTCCGCGTGACCGATGACCCCAGGAGTTACTCACCCCCTGTGGCGGCCAGTCGTCTCCACTCGACTGAATCGCGGCAGCCGACCGGTGATGGCGACCCAGAGCGCAACTAGACCGATGAGCACCAGCGCGATTCGCCCCAGACTAGTGAGGAAGTCCGCGGCGGTCCAGTTCGCCCCGGCGTTGACAGGCGACAGCCCATATGCACCGGCCGAGGTCGTCTCCGTACCTGTCGGAGCTACTGCCGCCGTCGTCGTGCTGGACGTCGACGTAGGCGCCGTCGTGTGCGAGGTCGTCGTGGTCGAGGTGGGCGACGTCGTCGTGGTCGACGTGGGCGACGTTGTGTGCGAGGTCGTCGTGGTCGAGGTCGGCGACGTCGTCGTCGTGGTCGACGTGGGCGACGTTGTGTGCGAGGTCGTCGTGGTCGAGGTCGGCGACGTCGTCGTCGTGGTCGACGTGGGCGACGTTGTAGTCGTGGTCGTCGGCGTCGAGACGGGCACGTAGGTCACGGAGTAGTGGCTGATCGCCTTCCCGCCGGGGTAGGTGATGGTCACCGACTGCATGGGCGGATCCACCGTCACGAACACCGGTCCACCCGTTCCGCCCTGGGTCGAACCCGCCTTGACACAGTACCCGCTGATGAGGTACCCGGATGGGGCGGTAATGGTGATCGACGTCTGCTCTCCACTGACGTCGATCTTGCCCGAGCTCAGGGGCGGGCAGACGTCGCCCGGAGCCGCGTTCACGCGCAGCGCGGGCAGGACCAGCGCAATCATCATCAGTACGCATCCGAGGAGAACGGCTATCCCCGCCCTCCTCACCTTCACAATTCTCATTGGCTCGCGGCCTTCCTTTGTAAGTCGGAGCTAGCAACACGCCGCCGGTCGATGGCATCGCAATGACCGCCACCGAATGGCCCCCGACGCCACGTGCATCGTGTGCATTCCTGCCCCGTGTGGAATGAACTCGGACGTCCCGCAGCGCCCCCGGGGCAGGACAGTGCACAAGGATGCCTTAAAACCGCGCCTGACGCATCCCCGCGACCAAGGGTTTCGCATTCGACCGGTGTCCGCCCACAGGAACGAACGCCAGGCCTTCGGACGAGGCGGCCCCAACAGGCTCCGGAGCGTCAGCATGGGGTTCGTCGAGCCGGCGTTTCCGAACAGCCGATGCCGGTTCATGGCCGCCCTCGAGCGAGGCGGCGAGCTGGCTTCCGAACCTCGGCCCATCCGTGAGCTGGAGCAGAACAACACTCTGTGAGAGGCGGCTTCCGCGGCGGTGGAGCAGATGAGGCCTCGGTA
>JBKPKI010000210.1:0-4882 GCA_046731055.1 Actinomycetota bacterium
GGCCAAGGAACGTGAACCCCGCCGTCATCGTGGGGTTGTTCGGGTTGTGCAGGCTCTTGGCGGGATCGGTGATGAGCGTGATCGGGTCCGACAGGTCGTCCTGGGCGTCCATGACGCCGCCGACCTGGCCGATCTCGGCAAGGGCCCGCCGGATGGTCGGAGTGTCCGCCGCGAAGGGCGGGAGGGTCGGGAACATCCGACCGAAGCGTCCCTGGTCGTAGAACGTGGAACGGGGGGTGGTGACACCATGGTCAGCGTTTCCGTGGCTCATGTCCGGATGGAGAGCGACGGATGAGCCACTGATACGTCGGGCCGACGGGCGTGCGGACGTCGTGGAACCATCTCAAACCTCCCGGCGGAGGGTTGTTGCCGCTGGAGGGGCAACAACCCTCCGCTGGGAGCCGTGTCGCATCACTCGACGCCGAGCATGACCCGGCCCCTGCCGTCAACCAATACGGCATCACCTGGCACCGACAACCCTCGCCGACAACATGACGGCGAAAGTGCTGCCGCCCCTCCCGTCATGGCTACCGGACGGTCATCTCCTTCAACTCCGACCAGCTGTCCCCCGGCAGCGTGAAGTGCACGATGTCCGGCGTGCGCTGCAGGTACGCCGGCAGATCGGACATCGCCCTGGCCACCTAATGCATCTTGCGCACGCCGCGCTCATGACATCGTTGCCCCGCGGTGATACGCCAGACTCGTCTCGTGGACGAGCTGCTCATCGCCCGCAATCCCGACCCGGACTCTTCGCTGCCGTACCTGCTTCGAGTTCCGCTTGGCGTCGGGCTGGTGTTTCGGACGTCCGGCACGTGGCCGCGCACCAAGGCGCTGTTCTGCTACCCCGTGCACGTCCGGGAGTGGCCCGAGAAGGCCGAGGTGGTCGAACGCATACCGGTCCGCTCCTGCGTCCGCCGGGGAGCGGCGATAGACCTGGTCCTGGCGCGATCCCGTGAGAACCGGTCGCAGATCGTCTACACCAAGGGTCGCGGTCGCGACATGGTGTTCTGGCAGTCGCCGCGGACGCGGAAGCAAGCCAGACCCAACGTCTCGGTCCCGACCGCCCGAGCCGCCGGCGTGCCGGATCTCGCCATCGTCGTGGACTCCCACGAGCGGTACGCCTACCGGTTCGCCGGACAGCAGGTGCAGACGCGGACCGCTCCCCTGCCCTGCGGCGACTACGGGTTGGAGCTCGGCGGGGAGCTGGTCGCGTCCGTGGAACGCAAGTCGCTGTCCGACCTCGTCTCCAGCGTGACGGACGGTCGGCTCCGGTTCGCGCTCGGCGAGCTGGCGGCGCTGCCCCGGTCGGCGGTCGTCGTCGAGGACCGCTATTCGCAGCTGCTGAAAGTGGACTGGGTGCGGCCGGCGCTCGTCCTGGACGGGCTCGCGGAGCTGCAGGTGCGCTGGCCGAATGTGCCGATCGTCTTCTGCGAGAACCGTTCCCTGGCCGAGGAGTGGACCTACCGCTTCCTCGCGGCCGCCCGAGTGTGGGCGGAGACCGAGGCGGAGGCGATCGCACGGATTGCGAGCGCCGAGACGGCGACCGTGAGCTCCAAGCCGTCCCGGTCGGTTCGGGAGCCGGACCCCGACGAGGCGCGGCGGCCGCCCGTTGGCGAGGTTCGGGCGTGGGCGCGGCAGCACGGCATACCGGTGTCCGACCGAGGCCGTCTGGGACCCGAGGTGTGGGACGCCTGGACTCGCGCGCACCCCTGAACGACGGGGCCAGATCGTTCATTGGCCGCCATTTCGCAGACGCAGAGAAGTCGCGCGAGATCCGCGGTAGCAGGGACGCGCTCGGGGGACCAGAACCACGCCGATCGGAGCCGGTGCCGGTGGCGGATGACCGAGCGCTCACGGCGAGCTGCGCGTGACGTCGGCGTGGTGCACAGACCCGTGGGGTGGCCAGCGGTCCGCGACCCCACCGTCCATGCGTGCTACTACGGGATGACAACCTCCACACCGAAGCGCTCGAGGTCGCGGTCGAATGTGACGACCTCAGCCTGATGTTCGACGGCCAAGGCCGCGACGTGTGCATCCATCGTGAGATTCCCGGCCGTCCCCGCTCGGTCGATCATCGCGGCCAGAACCTCGAAGTGTCGGATGGAGGGTTCGGGTGCCACCGCCACTGGAGACTCGAGCCAAGCCCGCACGGTGGCCAGGGCCTGTGCGGGCGTGATCGGCTGCGCGAATATCCGACGGTTGGTGGTGATCCGGATGAAGGCGAGCAGGTTCACCCAGGGAAGGCCTACCGCCTCGTCGCCAGACAGCGCCGTCGACAGCCATGCCCGAGATGATTCGTGCTCTCGGGACGACCGGTTCGCTGCATAGACGAGGACATTCGCGTCGACGAGCTTCACCGTCCGAGACCCAACTCGCGAATAATCTCGTCGTCTTCGAGGCTCGCGGCCAGACGCAGAGCGTGGGTGATGTCGACCGTGGATTCCCCCATTGCGTAGACCGGAAACGTGACGTCCACGCGTGTCACAGGTGCTAACGCGCGGCGGATTGACGAGTTAACTGCCTCCTTGAACGTCAGCCCGCGTTCTCGCATGAGCTTCTTCAGCAGCGCCTCCACGTCCGAGTCCAGCGTGAGCGTCGTACGCATGGGACATCATAGCATCATTTCAATTGATGTCTTGATGTCGGCCCTAGAGCCCAAGCGCCCGCGGAGGGATCCCCGAGGCGTTACATCGGGGATCCCTCCGCGTGATCGGTCAGCTGCAGCCGCTGGTGCTGCCGCAGCCCTCGCAGACGTAGCAGGATCCGGCCGGCCGCATCTTGGTCCCGCAGGTCATGCATATGGGCGCGTCTGCGGCCTTGCCTTGGAATTTCTCCAGCAGCTCAGCCGAGGAATGGACTCCGCTGACCTCACGGGCCGAGGCGGCGCCCGCTCCTGACTTGACGTCCTCCGCGGCGATCTCGTCCGCTTGGTCTGCGACCTTGGCTGGCTTCGGCTCGGATGACAGCTGCTGCGATACCTCTGAGAATGTCTCCGGCGATGTCTCGGTGTGCTTCGGCTTCACGACTGGCGCCGTCTGGGCGTATGACTCGAGCTCTTCCTCGACGGCCTCCTCTGACTCCTCGACCGGCGCATACGAGCCCGTCTCGAGCTGCCGGGCCCGCTCCTCGGCGGTGTAGATGCCCATGTAGGAGCGGCTATCGAAGTCGAGGTAGTCGAGCGCGAGCCGACGGAAGACGTAGTCCATGATCGACTGCGCCATCCGCACGTCCGGGTCGTCAGTGAGGCCGGCCGGCTCGAATCGGAGGTTGGTGAACTTCTCGACGTAGGTCTCGAGCGGCACGCCGTACTGCAGCGCGATGGAGATAGCGATCGAGAAGGCGTCCATCAGACCAGCGAGAGTCGAGCCCTGCTTGCCGAACTTCAGGAACACCTCACCAAGGCCATCGTCTGGGTAGGACCCGGCGGTGAGGTACCCCTCCGCGCCACCGACCGAGAACGAGATCGTCTGGGATGGGCGCCGCTTCGGCAGGCGCTTGCGGACCGGGCGGTACTCCACGACCTTCTGGACCAGCGGCTCGGCGGCCGCCGCCTTGTCGGCCGCGGCGTCCTTCGCCGTCGACCCGCCGTCGGACAGCGGCTGACCCACCTTGCAGTTGTCGCGGTAGACCGCGAGCGCCTTGAGGCCGAGCTTCCAACCCTGCATGTAGACGTCGGCGATCTCCTCGACCGTCGCTGTCTCCGGCAGATTGACCGTCTTGCTGATCGCCCCGGACAGGAACGGCTGCGTGGCCGCCATCATCCGCACGTGGCCCATCGGAGAGATCGCCCGAGCCCCCATGGCGGTGTCGAACACCTCATAGTGCTCGGGCTTTAAGCCCGGCGCGTCGATGACGTGGCCCTTGTCGGCGATGTACTCGACGATCGCCTCGCTTGTCTCCGTGGTGTAACCCAGCTTCTTCAGCGCCCGCGGGATCGTCAGATTGACGATCTGCATCGACCCGCCGCCGACGAGCTTCTTAAACTTCACCAATGAAAAATCAGGCTCGATTCCCGTCGTATCGCAATCCAGCATGAAACCTATAGTTCCCGTCGGAGCCAATAGGCTGGCTTGAGCGTTTCGGAAACCGTTACTCTCGCCGAAGGAAACGACGTCGGACCAAGCCTTCGAAGCCAATTCGTGAATAGAACGATCCATAGCGTCGAGAGGCCGAAGGTTGTCGTTGGCCGCCTGGTGTTTGCGCATCACGCGTTTGTGGGCGTCAGCGTTACGGTCATATCCAGCGTACGGCCCCACAATCGCCGCCAACTCCGCCGACCGCCGGTATGAAGCCCCAGTGAGCAGCGACGTGATGGTCGCGGCGAGCGTTCGTCCACCCTCGGAGTCGTATCCATGGCCGGTGGCCATGAGCAGCGCGCCGAGGTTGGCATAGCCAATGCCGAGCTGGCGGTAATCGCGCGTGATCCGTGTGATGGCCTCGGTTGGAAAGTCGGCAAAGCAGATGGAAATGTCCATCGCGGTGATGATGAGCTCAACGACCTTTTCAAAGGTGACCGCGTCGAAGGTGTCGTCGTCGCGGAGAAACTTGAGCAGGTTGAGCGACGCGAGGTTGCAGGAGCTGTTGTCGAGCGACATGTACTCGGAGCACGGGTTGGACGCGGTGATCCGGCCGGTCTCGGGGTTGGTGTGCCACGCATTGATCGTGTCGTCGTACTGGATGCCCGGGTCGGCGCACTCCCAAGCGGCCTTGGCGATCTTGTCCCACAGCTCGCGGGCGTCGACCGTCTCGACGACCGAGCCGTCGAGTCGGGCCCGCAGCGCGAACTCCGAACCCGACTCGACGGCGTGCATGAACTCGTCGTTGACGCGAACCGAGTTGTTCGCGTTCTGGTACTGCACGGACACGATGTCCTTGCCGCCGA
>JBKPKI010000211.1:0-3650 GCA_046731055.1 Actinomycetota bacterium
TCGAAGGAGCGCTGCGGGTCGGACTCGATGTCGCTGATCGCGTAGGCAGCCTGGAACCCTGCGTCGCGCATGCGTTCCGGATCGAGGGTGGCTCGGCCACAGACAGCGACGACGGGTATGCCGCGGGCGGCTGCAGCGGCGGCCACGCCAGCCGGGGCCTTGCCGTGCAGGGTCTGCTCGTCCAGGGATCCCTCGCCGGTGACCACGAGATCGTCCGACGTGAGCCGCTGCAGCGCCGCGTCGAAGCCGACGAGCTCGAGGAGCAGGTCGATGCCCGACCGCATGCTCGCACCGAGCACCGCGACGGCACCGAAGCCGACCCCGCCGGCGGCGCCGGCGCCCGCATGGTGCCGCTCGTCACGACCGGTCACTTCCTCCACGACGTCCGCCCAATGGGCGAGGGCGGCGTCGAGCTGGGCCACCTGCTCCGGTGATGCACCCTTCTGCGGCCCGTAGACCGCGGCGGCTCCGCCTTCGCCGAGGAGCGGGTTGTCGACGTCGGAGGCGACCGTGACGGTGATGCCCTCCATCCGACTGCGCAGGGCGCCGAGGTTCAACCGGGACAGGTCGGCCAGCGCCGCCCCACCATCGGGCAGGTCGTCGCCGTGGGCGTCGAGCAGTCGCGCGCCGAGAGCGGCGACCATGCCGGCGCCGCCGTCGGTGCTGGCGCTGCCGCCGATGCCCATCACGATCTGGGTGCATCCCGCGTCGAGCGCCGCGGCGAGGACCTCGCCGAGCCCGCGGCTTGTCGCGGTCATCGGTTCCCGCTGGCCCTCGGGCAGTCGCCACAGCCCCGACACGTCCGCCATCTCGACGACCGCGGTCCCGCCCCGGCGCGCATACGAGGTCTCGACCGGTGCCCCGGTGGGCCCGGAGGCCGTGACCGGGACGCGGGCGAACCCGGCCGAGACCGCGGCGTCGACGGTCCCGTCGCCACCGTCGGCGATGGGGACAGTCACGACGTCGACGTCCGACACCCGCCGGATCCCGGCGGTCACCGCCGCCGCGACCTGCGCAGCGGTTAGCGAGCCCTTGAACTTGTCGGAAGCCACGAGCACGGTGGACACGGCGATCCGCCCTCAGTCGAGCAAGGCGATCGCGGTCGGCGCGTCGATGCCACGCTCGGCGAGCTCCTCGAATTCGACGACGCCGTCGATCTCGGTGCCCATCGACACGTTCGTCACCCGCTCGAGGACGACCTCGACGACGACCGGGACCTGGAACTCGACGAGCATCTTCTTCGCGATCTCCAGCGCCGGAAGGATGTCGTCGGGCTCGAATACGCGAATTGCCTTGCAGCCCAAGCCTTCGGAGACCTTGACGAAGTCGACGCCGTAACCGTTGACCTCCGGAGCGTTGATGTTGTCGAAGGACAGCTGGACGCAGTAGTCCATCTCGAACCCGCGCTGTGACTGGCGGATCAGGCCGAGGTAGGCGTTGTTCACGACGACGTGGATGTACGGGATCTTGAACTGCGCACCGACCGCCAGCTCCTCGAGGAGGAACTGGAAGTCGTAGTCGCCGGAGAGTGCCACGACCGTCGATTCCGGGTCGGCGACGGCCACCCCGAGCGCGGCCGGCAGGGTCCAGCCAAGCGGCCCCGCCTGCCCCGCGTTGATCCAGTGCCGTGGCTTGAACACGTGGAGCAGCTGAGCCGCCTGTATTTGTGAGAGCCCGATGGTCGAGACGTAGCGTGTGTCCGGACCGAACGCCTTGTTCATCTCCTGGTAAACCCGCTGCGGCTTGATCGGCACGACGTCGAACGACGTCTTGCGCTGCATGGTCCCCTTGCGCTGCTGGCAGGACTTGGCCCAGACGCCGTAGTCGGGGATGCGGGTGTCGTCCTTCCACTCCTTCGCGACCTCGACCAGGGTCTTCAGCGCCTCGCCGGCGTCGGAGACCACCGAGTAGTCGGGCGCGAAGACGCGGCCGATCTGCGTCGGCTCGACGTCGATGTGCACGAAGGTGCGGCCCTTCGTGTACGTGTCGATCCCGCCGGTATGCCGGTTCGCCCACCGGTTGCCGATGCCGATGACAAAGTCGGACTCGAGCATCGTCGCGTTGCCGTAGCGGTGCGACGTCTGCAGCCCCACCATCCCCGCGTGCAGCGGGTGGTCGTCCGGGATGGTGCCCCACCCCATCAGGGTCGGGATGACCGGCACGCCGAGGGTCTCGGCGAGCTCGACGAGAACCCCGGACGCGTCGGCGTTGATGATGCCACCGCCGGCGACGATGAGCGGGTGCTCCGCCGCAGTGAGCAGAGTGAGGATCTTCTCGGCCTGCGCGCGCGTGGTCGTGGGCTTGGCGACCGGCAGTGGCTCGTAGGTCTCGATGTCGAACTCGATCTCCGCCAGCTGGACGTCGATCGGCAGGTCGATGAGCACAGGGCCGGGGCGGCCGGACCGCATCAGCTGGAACGCCTTCTGGAAGGTCCCCGGGACCTGGGCCGGCTCGAGGACGGTGACCGCCCACTTGCAGACCGGCGCCGCGATCGACGCGATGTCGACGGCCTGGAAGTCCTCCTTGTGGAGCTTGGCGACCGGAGCCTGTCCGGTGATGCAGAGGATCGGGATGGAGTCGGCGATTGCCGCGTAGAGTCCGGTGACCATGTCGGTGCCGGCCGGGCCGGAGGTGCCGACGCAGATGCCGAGATTGCCGGCCTTGGCGCGCGTGTAGCCCTCGGCCATGTGCGAGGCCGCCTCGACGTGACGGGCGAGGATGTGCTTGATGCCGCCGTGGTCCTTCATGGCGCGGTAGAAGGGGTTGATCGCCGCCCCGGGCAGTCCGAAGGCCTGGGTGGCCCCCTCCTTCTCGAGGATGAGGACCGCGGCGTCGACCGTGCGCATCCGGGTCACGACTCGCCTCCCTTGCCGGAGAGCCGCTCGACCCCGCGAAGCAGGCCCGAGTGGTCGAGGCCGCCGTCGCCGTTGGCCAGCGCCGAGGCCATGAGCTGGGCGACCAGCGCGGCGACCGGCACGACGACGCCGGCTTCGCGGGCGGCCGACGTGACGATGCCCATGTCCTTGTGGTGCAAAGCGATCCGGAACCCGGGCTCGAACGAGCCGCTGAGCATGTTCTGCTTCTTCTGGTTCAGGACCGCGGAACCGGCGAGCCCGCCGCCGAGCACCTCCAGCGCCGACTCCAGGTCCACGTCGTAGGCCTTGAGAAAGGCGACCGCCTCGGCCAGCGCCTGGATGTTGGCCGCGACGATGAGCTGGTTGGCCGCCTTGACGGTCTGGCCGGACCCGCTGCCCCCGACGTGGACGACGGTCTTGCCGACGACGTCGAAGAGTGGCTTGGCCTCTTGGAAGTCTTGGGCGTCACCCCCGACCATGATCGACAGGGCGGCGTTCTTCGCTCCTGCCTCTCCGCCGGACACCGGGGCGTCGAGAAGCCGGAACCCGCGCTCCTTGGCGGTCTTCGCCAGCTCGACGGTCACGTCGGGGCGGATGCTCGAGAAGTCCACGACGAGGGTGCCGGGCTTGGCGCTGTCGAAGACGCCGCCCTCGCCCTCGAGGACGTCACGGACGTCCGGGGAGTCGGGGACCATGACGCAGACCACGTCGGCGTCGGCGACGGCCTCTTCGAGCGAGCCGGCCCCCTTACCGCCGGCGGCCTCCAGGTCGTCGAAGTTGGGGTGCCGGTTGAAG
>JBKPKI010000212.1:0-2803 GCA_046731055.1 Actinomycetota bacterium
CCAGGCGTGGAAATCGCCCGCGTCTGCTGCTTCCCGGGCCTGGGCCCGCCACTCAGCAGCGACGACCTCCTCTTCGGCCACGAAGGCGTCCGTCACGCGAGCCTGGACCGCGCCCAGCGCGGCCTTGGCGCGTTCGATGGCGTCCAGCTGGTCGATCCGCTCCGCATTGGGGCGCCAGCCGTCCTCGACGTGCAGCAGTGCGGACAGCAGACCGTCCAGGTCGCTCACCGCGTCTCGCCGCATCCCTTCGAACATGTGTACGAATCTAGCGTATCGCTCGGGCTCATGCAAGGGTTGAAACAGGCGAATGTGCATAATTAGCAAGGGAATTCGTCATGACTACGTGGGCGCCGACCTCCGGAACACCAGGACCAGTGCACGCGCGGCAAGCACGAAGCCGAAGAAGAACAGCGTCGCCCCGAGGAACGCATACAACCGCACCGTGGGCAGCATGTAGGGCCCGGTGTCGGCGGTGAGCAGAACGATCCCGCCGATCGCACAGGCCGCCGCGAGCAGCGTCATGGTCAGCTGCTGGACCACTCCGGTGACAAAGCTACGGTCGCGCTCGTCGGCGAGGATGCGGACGCTGATGATCGACCGGCCGCGCTCAAAGCTCTCGGTGATCGCACCGATCCGGCGGGGCAGCCGGTGCAGCAGCGGGAGCAGGGTGACGAGCTGGTCCTCGAGCGCGGCGCGAACCTCTTGGGGACCGAACCGGCCGGCCAGGACCGCGCGGCCCTCCTGTCGGGCGGCGGCCACGAGGTCGACGTCCGGGCTGAGTGACCACAGGGTCCCCTCCAGGGCACCGAGCGCGCGCAGCGCCGCGGCGACCTGAGGCGGGACGGCGAAGTGGTGCCGGATGACGAGGGCGAAGAGCGCTTGGAACATCCCGGACGACCCGCCAGCGGCGGATCCCGCGAACCGCTGCAGCAGCTGCCCTAGCTCGCGTTCGAACGCCCGGACGTCGAGATCGTCCGGCCGGTCCAGGAGGTCGAGCATCGCTTCCGTCGCCGCGGCCGAGTCGCGTCGCTCCACCGCGTGCAGCAGGAGGGCGAGAGCGTTGCGCGAGCCGGAGTCGAGCCGACCGACCGCGCCCAGGTCGAGGAGGGCAAGGCCACCTGACTCGTCCACGAGGACGTTGCCCTGGTGCAGATCGGCGTGGAACACCCCGGTCACCATCACCTGCCGGAGCACCGTCCGGAGGAGCCGGTGCGCCATGTCGCTCCGTAGCCCAGGCTCGAGCGACCCGAGGAGTGGCGCGGCACGGGACACCGGAGTGCCCGACATCCGCTCCATGACGACAAGCCGGGGCGTGCTCAGCTCGTGGTAGGCGTGTGGGACGACGACGCCGTCGCGCGGGTCGAGGTCGGCGGCGACCGCCGCGTGGTTGGCCAGCTCGACGGTGTAGTCCAGCTCCTCGTCGAGACTGGCCGCGAACCCTGTGGCGAGGGACCGGATCCCGAGCCTGCGACCCCACGCCGTCCTGCGCTGCAGCCACGTCGCGAGCCGCAGCACGATGTCGAGGTCCGCCGTGACCTGGGCCCTGGCTTCGGGGCGCTGCACCTTGAGGACCACCGGCCTCCCGTCGTGGAGCGTGGCGGTGTGCACCTGCGCCACCGACGCGGCGGCGAGCGGTTCCTCCTTGATCGACCGGAACACCTCGCTCAGCGGCCGGCCGAGCTCCACCTCGACCACGGCGGCCACCCGAGGCCACGGAGAGGATGGAACGTCGGACTGCAGGTGCGACAGCTCCCGGGCGAAGTCCGAGCCGATGAGGTCGGGGCGGGTGGCCAGCATCTGCCCGAGCTTGACGAAGGTGACGCCGCCGTCGGCGAGTGCTCGGCGCACGGAGCGGGCGAGCGCACTCTGGCTCTCGCCCGTGGGCACGTCGGCGCGGCCCCGCAGGTATCCGCCCAGCCCGTGCTTCGTCGCGATCGTGAGGATCTGCGCATACCGCCGGCTGCGTCTCCATCGCGCGGGAATGCCGCGCAGCCACGGCAGCAGCCGTGGCAGCGAACCGGTCGGGACGATCGCCTCGAGGATGACGAGCATGGCCAGTCCGAAGGCCACGGCCCAGGCCAGGCCGAGCAGCAGCAGTAGCAGCGCTTGCAGGGTGTTGAGCTCGGCCGTGACGCTCGTCCCCTCGGACTGAATTACCGCGTCGATGCCCGGGATCCGGCTGATGAGCGAGACGATCCCCCCGAACATCCAGGCGACGATCAGGCTGACGACGATGGTTCGCGGCCAGCCGACCGGCACACCGAGCAGTCGGCGCGAGATGAAGCCCAGGATGAGGGCGTTGACCAGCGCCGAGATGACGACGGCGAGCTCGTTCACGCGCTCAACTGTGTCAGGCGCGAGCGGTGGGCTGGCAGCATTCGCGCATGCCTGCCGTGCCGCTGCCGCATCCGGTGACGCGGCAGCTGTTCCCGTCGCCGGTCCCGCCGGGCACGGGCTGGCCCGGGGACCCAGCCACGTCGCATACCCCCGTGGCCGAGGACGCGGCAGACGTCGGGCGGCTGGCGGCGGGCTCGACGGACGTTGACGAGCTGGACGCGCGAGTCTCGGTGTGCCGAGCCTGCCCCCGCCTGGTCGCCTGGCGGGAGACCGTGGCCAGGACCGGGATGCGCGCATCCTTCGCGAACCAGCCGTACTGGGGGCGACCAGGTCCCGGGTTCGGCGACCCTGCGGCGCCCGTGCTTCTCGTGGGGCTCGCGCCCGCGGCCAACGGCACCAACCGCACCGGGCGGATGTTCACCGGTGACCGGAGCGGCGACTGGCTGTATGCGGCACTCCACCGCAC
>JBKPKI010000213.1:0-5261 GCA_046731055.1 Actinomycetota bacterium
AGATGGTCCTGATCTGGGTCGGGATCTGCGTCGCCCTGACCCTGCTCGACCTGACTCTGGCCGTGAGTCCCCAACGGCTCGACATCCAGCGGGAGCCGGTGGGTCAGGTGCGGCTTGGGACGGCGGGTTCCACGTCGCTGCTGGTGACGAACACCTCGGGGCGACGCGTCCGCGGATGGATCCGCGACGCGTGGCAACCGTCCGCCGGCGCGACCGGCGAGCGCCACCGGTTGCGGCTCCCCCGAGGGGAGCGCCGGCGGTTCACGACGGCGCTGCAGCCGACGCGGCGCGGCGACCGCTTGGCCGACCGGGTGACGGTCCGCAGCTTCGGGCCGTTCGGCATCGGCGCACGGCAACGGTCGTTCGGCACGGGCGGAGCGATCCGGGCGCTTCCGCCGTTCGCGAGCCGCAAGCACCTGCCGTCGCGGCTGGCCACCCTGCGCCAGCTCGACGGCCGCTCGGCGGTACGGATCCGAGGCCAGGGCACGGAGTTCGACTCGCTGCGTGACTACGTCGAGGGCGACGACGTGCGCTCGATCGACTGGCGCGCCACCGCCCGCCGGCAGCACGTCGTCGTCCGGACCTGGCAGCCCGAGCGCGACCGCCGGGTCGTGCTGGTTCTCGACACCTCCCGCACGTCGGCCGGTCGCGTGGAGGACATGCCACGCCTCGACAGCGAGATGGACGCGGCGCTGCTTCTGGCGGCGCTGGCCTCCCGAGCCGGGGACCGTGTGGACTTCGTCGCGGGAGACCGCTGGGTTCGCACCCGGGTGACCGGATCAGGCCGGACGACCCTGCTCGGCGATCTCGTCGCCGCTATGGCGCCGCTCGAGCCGGCCCTGCTCGAGGCGTCGTGGCCCACGCTCGCGACGGCGATCGCCGACACGGCGCCGCGCCGTGCGCTCGTGGTGCTGCTCACCGCGCTCGAACCCGCCGCCATCGAAGAGTCGTTGCTGCCCACGTTGGCCGCGTTGACCACCCATCACCGGGTCGTCCTCGCGTCGGTGAGCGACCCCGCGCTGGAGGAGATGGCTGCCCGGCGCGACAGCACGCGGCACGCATACGACGCCGCGGCGGCCGAGCGCACCTTGGCCCTGAGGCAGCGGACCATCGCCCTGCTCGGCCGGTTGGGGGTGACCGTCATCGATGCCAGTCCGGAGGATCTACCACCCCGGCTGGCCGACCACTACCTGCTGCTGAAGAGCCAGGGCCTGCTCTGACCCGGGGCCACGGGCTGCGGCCGACTGCCGTTGGAGAGAGGCTGTGTCTGGTCTCTTGATCTTCGACGGAAGGAGCGCCTCATGGCGCCAGGTGCGGTAACGGCAGATGGACGGTCTCGAAAGCTGGCCGACGGCAACGAGATCCCGCTCCTCGGGCTCGGCGTGTGGCAGATGCCCGACGGGCGGACGTGCGAGGACGCGGTGCGCTGGGCCCTCGAGGCGGGATATCGACACATCGACACCGCGCAGGCATATCGGAACGAGCGCAGCGTCGGACGCGCCCTCCGGGACGTCGGCCTGCCGCGCGAAGACGTGTTCGTCACCACGAAGTTCTATCCCGGCCGCCGCGACCCGGAGGCGGAGGTGCAGCGCAGCTTGGAGCGCCTCGGCGTCGACACGGTGGACCTCTATATCGTCCACTGGCCGCAGGGCGGGCCGACCTGGGCCTGGGACGGAATGCAGCGGGCGAAGAAGCAGGGGTATGCCCGCTCCATCGGCGTGTCCAATTTCAGCGTGGCAGACCTCGACGCCGTCCTCGCGGAGGCCGAGGTGCCGCCCGTCGTCAACCAGGTGCAGTTCAGTCCTTTCGAGTTCCGGCGTGGTCTCCTCGACGGGTGCCAGCGCCGCGGCGTGGCGCTCGAGGCCTACAGCCCGCTCGGGACCGGTCGCCATCTGGCAGACCCTGACGTGGCTCGGGTGGCCGAGCGGCTTGGACGGACCCCGGCGCAGGTCTTGATCCGCTGGGCGCTCCAACGCGACGTCGTCGTGCTGCCGAAGTCCACGCACCGTGAGCGCATCGAGCAGAACGCTCAGGTCTTCGACTTCCAGCTCTCCGACGACGACATGCGCACGCTCGACGAACTCGACCGCACCAGTGGCACCGACCACGCTCTCGAGCGACCATGGTGGAGACCCTGAGGCCAATGTCAGAAGGGGCGTGACCGGCGGCGGTTTCAGCCCACGACGGGTGCGATGTCCCCGGCGTCGCGCGCGGCAACGTCGCCGGTGCTCCCGCGGCGCACCGCCCACCGTCCCACCGTGAAGACGTACGTCATGAACGCGCCCCACGCGACGAACCCGATAACGATCCGAGCCCATGTCGGCAGCGGCGAGGGGGTGACGAAGGCCTCGATGATGCCGCTGACCAACAGAACCGCGACAAGGCCCAGAGCGACCGACACCGCTGCCCGCCCGGCCGAGGCCACCGCGTCCAGACGCCTTCGTGGTCCCGGTTCGATCCACGCCCAGAAGATCCTCAGGCCGACTCCGGCCGCGATGAAGACGGCAGTCAGCTCCAGCAGGCCGTGCGGCAGGATCAAGCCGAAGAACAGGTCGCCGCGCCCGTGCGACCACATCACGCCGCCGATGACCGCGCCGTTGAGAATGTTGTTCAACAGCAACAGGATCACCGGTACTCCGAGCACTCCCAGCGCGATGCAGAGCCCCGATACCCAGGCGTTGTTGGTCCAGATCCGCAGCGCAAAGCTGCCCGCCGCATACTCGCTGTAGTAGTTCTCGAAGTCATTGTTGATGAGCTGGTCGACCTCTTCCGGTGAGACAAGGGCAGACTCGACGCTGGGGTTCGCGACGAACCACGCTCCGATCACCCAGGCCACCACGACGTTCGCCGCCATCGTCCAGAGCCACCAGGCGCGCATCCGGTAGAGCGCCGCCGGGAACGTGTTCGTGAAGAACCCGGTGACGTCGTCCAGGGTGAACGTCCGCGTCCCCGCCGAACGCAGCCGCGCCGTCGCGAGCATCGAGGACAGGTGGGCGACCAGGGTCGGTTCCGGCGACCGGGTGCGGATCTCCGAGAGGTGCGTCGCCACCCGCTGGTAGAGGTCGAGGAGCTCGTCCCCCTCCGCGCCAGTCAGCTTTCCGCGCTTCGACGCCAGCTCGTGCAGTCGCGCCCACTCGTGCTGGTGGGCGAGCACGTAGGCGTCGAGGTCCACGCGGTCACTGTATGCGTTGGGTCACCGGCGGGTGGCGGCTCGGAGATCCCCTCGCGACCCGTTGGCGGACACCTACGATCAACCCATGAGCAGCGCGACCCTCGGCGTCGGTGACGACGATTTCGTCACCGGTGAGGCCGTCGCGCTCGACCTGCCGCCCGCGTCGATCGGGTCGCGGATGCTGTCGGGGTTCCTGGACTACCTCATCGTCTGGGTGGCCACTTTCACGTTGATCTCCGCCGGCGCCGCGCTGTCGCAGCAGCTCGACGACGCCCTCATCGCCGCGACCATGCTCGTCTGCTTCCTGATTGCCTGGCTGGCATACCCCGTCACCATGGAGACGCTGACCCGCGGTCGCAGCCTCGGCAAGATGGCCGCCGGCCTGCGGACCGTCCGGGACGACGCGGGACCGATCACCTTCCGACATGCGCTGGCCCGCGGTCTCCTCGGCGTAGTAGAGGTCTACATGTTCTGGGGCATTCCGGCGGTCATCGCGTCCATCCTCAGTAAGAAGGGCAAGCGGCTCGGCGACATGGTGGCCGGGACCTACGTGGTGCGAGACCGCGTGACGGCCGAGCTGCCGCCGCCCGTGCCGATGCCGCCGCAACTTTCCGCGTGGGCGATGAACGCCGACATCACGCAGCTTCCCGACGACCTGGCAATGGCGGTGCGCACGTTTCTGCCCGCCGCCCCCTCGATGACGCTGCAGGCCCGAGAGGAGATGGGCCGCAAGCTGCTCGCCGAGATGAGCCTCTACGTGTCCCCGCCACCGCCACCGGGCAACCACCCCGAGTACGTCCTGGCGGCGATCCTCGCGGACCGCCGACGTCGCGACACCGTACGACTGGCCCGGGACTCGGCGCTCCGCCAGCGGCTCACCGCCCCGGACCGGATCGGCTGAGCGGCCTGCTTGCGACCTGGGGAACGGCCTGCCGGTGGGTCATACCGGCAGGCCGGTTGCCGCATACCCGGGCTTGATCACCTCGTCGATGAGGGCCAGCCGTTGGTCGAAGGGCAGAAAGGCGGACTTCATTGCGTTGATCGTGACCCAGCGCAGGTCGCCGAGGGTCCATTCGGCCTCCGCGGCCAGCAGCTCTGCCTCTCGCGACAGCGAGGTGCCGCTCATCAGCCGGTTGTCGGTGTTGAGGGTGACCCGGAACCGCAGCCGGGCGAGCAAGGAGATCGGGTGCAACCCGACTGACGCGGCCGCACCCGTCTGGATGTTGCTGCTCGGACACATCTCCAGCGGGATGCGTGCGTCCCGGACGTACGCCGCGAGCAGGCCGAGATACACGGAGTCGAGGTCGACGTCGGCCAACGTCGTCAGACCGCGAGCCGCGGCCCGCTTCAGCCAGGCCGGGAAGGGCAGGCCTTCGACGGTGATGTCGTCGACGATCCGGACGCCGTGCCCGAGCCGGTCGGCACCGCACCACTGGATGGCCTCCCAGATGCTGCGTAAGCCGAAGGCCTCGCCGGCGTGGATGGTGAAGTGGGCGTTCTCCCGACGCAAGTACTCGAACGCGTCGAGATGCCGCGTCGGCGGGTAGCCAGCCTCTGCACCGGCGATGTCGAAGCCGGCCACCCCGTCGTTGCGATAGCGCACCGCGAGCTCGGCGATCTCGCGGCTCTTCGCGGCGTGACGCATGGCGGTCAGCAAGGCCGTGACTCGGATGCGGTGGCCGGACTGGCCGGCCCGCCGCTCCCCCTCGCGGAAGCCGGCGTTGACTGCCTCGACCACCCGCTCGAGGGTGAGCCCGCGCTCGAGGTGCTGTTCGGGGGCATACCTGACCTCCGCATAGACGACGCCGTCGGCGGCGAGGTCCTGGGCGGCCTCGGAGGCGACCCGGGACAGGCCCTCCTCGGTCTGCATCACCGAGAGGGTCTGGCTGAAGGTGTCGAGATAGCGTTCCAGCGAGCCCGAGTCCGCGTTCTCACGGAACCACCTCCCGAGGGCCGTCGCGTCGTGAGCCGGGAGATTGTCCTCGACCGGCTGGTCACCGACCGCGAGGTCGAGAATGGTCTGCGGCCGCAGTCCGCCGTCGAGGTGGTCGTGGAGCACCACCTTGGGGACGGCCCGCAGCACCTCGAG
>JBKPKI010000214.1:0-2319 GCA_046731055.1 Actinomycetota bacterium
GGGGTTGATCATCAACAATCGGACACCACACAGCCAGGGCTGTCCTGCCGCGGCAGCCGCGGCAGGCCAGGGAGCTGGGGTTAAGCCATCTCGGGTACCCGCAGGTGGGCGACGGCGAGCTCGAACTCGCCGATGTCGAGCACCTCGGCGCGGGCTTCTTCGGTTCCCCTCATGCGCACTGCGTCCGCCGCTTCCCGGTTGCGTTCCATCGACTTCCTGGTGTCGTAGGTCACCGACGACACGCACCGGCCGGACGGGCGGTCGACCATGAGGCTGGCACTGCAGAATCCCTCGAGATCCTCGAGGGCCGGCAGGGAGGCCATCTTGAACATGTCGATGGCGCGATCGGCCTGAGCCGGCTCGACCTGCATCCACGTTGCCCGAACGCAGGCGCCGTCACCCGAGCGGTGGTCACGGTGCAGCACGGCGATCTCCCACCGCTCGACCTGCGGGCTGCCTCCGAAAATCTCCGCGGCCCGGTCGCGAATCGGTTCGACCTGGTCCTCGCTCGAGCGCATCGCCTCCTCGGACTGCCAGGCGCTGGTGGCGATGCAGCGCCCCGTGTTTCGGTCGACCAACAGGGACAACCCGATACAGCCATCGACGGCCGTAAGCGCTGGCAGCACCTCATCGCGGATGTGGGCGATCCCCTCATCGATGGATGAGACCCTGGCCAGGAATGTGGTAGAGCGTGCGTACACGATCCACCTCCTCGTGTTCGGGGCAACGCCCCGGTGGCGTTGCCGACCACCCTCCACCCTCCTCCGCCGCCCCGGGTTCAGCAATCGACCCGACGGACTCGGCGAACGCAGGCCTGAGCTACCGGGCCTGCCGCAGCACGCCGGCCATCCAGGCCCTCGAAGGGCGACCGGAGACGGCTATCATCCCCGGCCGTCCCCGAGTCCCAACAACGCACGCCGCAGCCATACCCGCACGAAGGAGGGTGCCCTAGTGACCGGGCGACTCATCGTTACCGGAGGCTGCCAGCCGACATGCGGGAGTGCGCTCGGAGATGGACTCACGGCACTGGGACTTCGCCCACCGAGTCCAAACGGGTTGTGTGGGAGCGGCTTCGGCGGGCCCTTTTGCGACGAGGGCGGCGAGCTGTTCACAACGTCCGGCTCGGATGTACCGGGCCACGGAGCAGCTCGTGGTCGCCGGAGACCCAGACACCAACCACCGGGTCGGTGGGCCCGACGGTTCGAGGAGCCTGGGGAGCGTCTGGCGCCCTGACCGTGATGTAGCGGACCGCCCGGGCGGTGTAATGGCGGAATGGCTCGGCTGCTCCTCATCCATCACTCGCCGACCAGAGCGGTGGCCGCCATCACCGAGTCGGTGCTCGCCGGCTGTCACGACGAGGCCATCGAGGATGTCGAGATCCTCGCGTGCCAGGCCCTGGACTTCGCGACGGGCAGCGCGACGGCTGATGACCTTCTTCGGGCTGACGGCTACCTCCTTGGCACCACCGCAAACTTCGGCTACATGAGCGGGGCCCTGAAGCACGTCTTCGACTCGACGTTCCTGGCGATCGGGGGAAGCCTCGCTCCGGACGGGAGCGCGGCCCCCGCTAGCGGAAGCACTACCGGTCGGCCGTTTGGGCTCTACGTGCACGGCCGGTATGACACGACCGGGGCCGTCCGCTCCGTCATGTCGATAACGGGTGCCCTGGGCTGGCGCCAGGCGTTTGGTGTTCTCGAAGTGATGGGCGATGTCGGACAGGACGCGCTGGCTAGGGCCTACGAGCTGGGAGCGACCTTGGCTGCGGTGGTGGAGGACGTGACCCCGAACAATGGCTAAAGGCGGGGGATAAACTGCTTGCCCTGCCTCAAGGGACGTGACGCTGGTTCGAACGTTGCTCTCCAAACCACCGCGTCACCGACCCCCTCGCCCCCGGCGATGGCCTCCACGCTGACCCCGAACCTTCGGGCGGCAACCCACCCACCGCTCGCATCGATACACGCTGGGCCTCGGAGCGTGTCACGCTTCGCCGCCACACCCTCGCGGCGTCCGAACTGATGCCCGCATCGTCGCGCGTTCCGTCCGGCTCGCGGCGGAAGGACGCGCTCTGAGTGTCACAAGGGCGTAACGATCCCCACACCCGAGATCGAGGTTGTGCCGCGGCGTGGTGGCCGGAAGCTTGGGGTGAGACCTCGCGCCGAGTATTCACGTTCGACGCCGCGTCAACTCAGGAGAGTCTCGAACTGAGGCCTGGGCAGGGGTCCGGGGCCCGTAGGTCCCTCGTGGATGTCGGCGAGGAATCCGTGGACGCGGTCATGGAGCCGCCGATCTGCGAGTTCCTGCGGCAGGTCGGTCAGGAGG
>JBKPKI010000215.1:0-2664 GCA_046731055.1 Actinomycetota bacterium
CGAAGAGGCCTGCGCCGGGGCAGACCTCGTCCTCCTGCTGACCGACTGGGACGAGTACCGCAGCCTCGACCCGGTCGCGCTGGCCACGACGGTCCGCACGCCGCGCGTCATCGATGGCCGGCTCGCCCTCGACCCCGACAAGTGGCGCGCCGCCGGTTGGCGGATGCTGGCGCTGGGCCGGAGCGCCTGACCGTGCGGATCCTGGTGTGGCACGTGCACGGGTCGTGGACGACCGCGTTCGTGCAAGGCCCGCACGAGTACGTGGTACCCCTGCTCCCGGACCGCGGCCCCGACGGGCGCGGGCGGGCGCGCACCTGGGACTGGCCGGCGTCGGTGCGCGAGCTCGGCCCGGAGGCCCTGCGCCGATCAAAGCCGGATCTCGTTGTCCTGCAACGCTCTCATGAGCTCGACCTCGTCGAGCAGTGGACGGGTCTGCGCCCGGGCCATGACGTGCCGGCGGTCTTCCTCGAGCACAACACTCCCGGCGGTGACGTCCCCTTCTCCCGACATCCGCTGGCCGACCAGGACCGCATCCCGATCGTCCACGTCACGCACTTCAACCGGATGATCTGGGACTGCGGCGGCGCCCGTACCTGCGTGGTGGAGCACGGGATCCCCGATCCGGGCTACCGGTACACCGGGGAGCTCGCGCGGGCGGCGGTCGTCGTCAACGACCCGTTGCGGCGGGGGCGGGCGGTCGGCGCGGACCTGGTCGCGGACCTCGCCGAAGCGGTTCCCGTGGACCTCTTCGGGATGGGGGCGGACGTGTTCGGGCGGCAGCTGGGGCTCGGTGACCGGCTGCGGGTCTACGAGGACGTGCCGCAGGACCGGATGCACGGCCAGCTGCCTCGCCGTCGCGTCTACGTGCACACCGCCCGCTGGACGTCGCTCGGACTGTCGCTGGTCGAGGCCATGCAGCTCGGTATGCCCGTCGTCGCCCTGGCGGCCACGGAGGCGGTCCGTGCCGTCACGCCGTCGGCCGGCGTGCTCGTCAGCAGCCCCGAGGAACTGGTGACGGCAGCGGCCCGGCTGGTCGACGACCCCGAGGCGGCCCGGGCGACGGGCCGGAGCGCACGGGAGGAGGCGCTCCGGCGGTACGGTCTCGAGCGGTTCCTCGCCGACTGGGAGGCTGTATTCGAGGCGGCCGTAGACCGCGCCTCGGTGCCGGCCGAAACCGGTAGCTAGGAGGCCTGCAGCGTGAGGCTGTCCTGCAGCGTCGTCTGGATCCGTCGGAGCAGCCGAGAGACGTGCATCTGGCTGATGCCCAACCGGTCGCCGATGTCGCTCTGCGTCAAACCCTGCGAGTACCGCAGCCGCAGGAGTCGCCGATCGCGCGACGGGAGCCGCGCGATGGCGTGCCGCAGGGTGATCGCCGTGTCGACGAGGGCGAAGGCGTCGTTGGTATCGGGCACAGTGTCGGCCAGCGTTTGCGTCGTGCCTCGGACCGGGCTGTCCAGGGACTGACCGTGGTAACCGCGCAGCGCCTGACGCGCCCGGTCGAGCTCGGTGACCGTCACGCCCAGGTGTGTCGCCACGTCCTCGTCGTCGGGTTCCTGGCCGAGGTCGTGGCGCAGTTCGCTCGTGGCCGAGTTGAGCGCCAGCGTGTGCTCCTGCACCGTCCTAGTGCGGCGCACCAGCCAGCCGTGGTCGCGAACGTGGCGCTTGACGACACCGCTGATGGTGGGGATCGCGTATGCGGCGAAGGTCGAGTCCGGGCTCGGGGAGTACCCGAGGACGGCCTTCCAGAGGCCCAGGAGGGCGACCTGGTCGATGTCGTCGTCGTCGACGCCGCGGCCGTGGTAGCGCCGGGCGACGCCGAGCGCCATCGGCTGGTTTAGATCGGCAGCCCGCTCCTGAAGGCGGTGCTGCTGCTCCGGGCATCGCGTGGTGGCGGCCTGCACGAGCAGCAACTTCGTCTGCTCCTCGCGCGCCGCATACGTCTCGAGGGATACGTCCGTCTGGCGGGCCATGACGGCCACCTCGTCATCCGTGGCCAGCCGCGCGTTTGGAGCTGGGTCCTGCTGACACCAGACAAACACGTCCTGATCGGACTGGCAGGTCGAACCCGGTTTGTCAGTCGCCGGACGCGTCCTCGAGATTGGGGCCGTCCCGGCGGCCCGCAGGGGAGGGCGGCCGGGACAGCCAGCTCGTCGGTCCGGTCAGCCCTGATCTTTGTCGGGGTCCGGCTTTGGCACGTCCTCGGCGGGCACGTCGGGTACCTGGGGGAGACTGCCGCGTCCGGGCTCTCGGTCGTCCACGGGGCCGGCAGGGTCATTCGCGGCGGCGGAGGCGTCCGAACCGGATCCTTGGCGCTCGTGGGCGGTCGACTCGCCGATTTCGGTGCGGTCAGCCTCGGTCATGGCGGCTCCTTCGTGGGGCGAACGTGGCGCGAACCTCGCGGAAATCTCGCATGAACCGCCTCGGGATACCCACCCGAGGACGGCTCAAACCCGCCGGTGGGTCACTCTGCGACGAGCAGCGTCTGAGCACTGGCGGTCTTGACTTGGGTGGTCAGCCAGGCGAGCTGACCGGCCACCTCGCCGCCGCAGGACTTGGCGGTCTTCCGAAGCTCGTCGTCCCGGATGCCCTCCGCCGCCTTTTCGACGATGGTCCAGGCCAGGTTCAGGTGAGAGGCGACGTCGTACAGCTCGTGGAGGTCGCGCA
>JBKPKI010000216.1:0-7071 GCA_046731055.1 Actinomycetota bacterium
CCAGGTCAATCCCCACGATCGCGTTCGAACAAGGCACCGCCTCCCGCAGCCGGGCCAGCCGAGCATTCCGATTCCGATCCCCACGAGACACGCCACTACCGTTAGACACGAACGTCCTCCTCGATGCGAGGGGACTCCAAGCCCGACAAGCGCACCAGGAGGACGTTCCCTACGCCAGACCCGAACGCTTCAACGCGTTCCTATGCCGCTGTCCGGGCGGGACGCGCGACCATGCCGCGACGCGCACGGCAGACCTGCTTCGCGCCGCCGTTAAGAGCAGCTGTGGGGAGTGCCTAGTGTTGATGTTCTTCGCCGCTGGCTTGCGCGCGATGAGAGGAGCGACGGGTCACGATGGCGAGTAGGGCCGACCAGAGGATCGCCGCGGATCCGCCGGTGAGTCCGAAGCTCCCAGAATGGTTCGGATACGCGATCGAGAAGATCCCCATCCACGCCGTTCCGACCGTCACCGTCCAGGCCGTGACCTGCCACCCCACCTGGTGCAGAGCCGTCAGCCCGGCGCCGCCCAGGATCGCCAACGGCAACGCGGCCTGCATCGGCCAGTGGTTGAAGCCCGCGCTGATGTCGTCGTTGGGATACAGACCGGCCCGCGCGCTGGAGACCATCGTCACCGAGAACCAGATGAGCGGTGCGGTGGCGACAACGGTCAGCACCAGGGTGGGAATGTCGATCCGGCTCGCGAGTCTGACGTGAGGGCGTTCCGGCAACAGGGGGCGATCTGCTCGCCGGCCGCCCAGCACGGTCAAGATGAGAGCGATCAAGACCAGTACGCCAGCCGGCAGCAGCTGAATCCCCACTCCCGTAAACAAGGCGGCTAGCCCTACGGCTACCCCAGCGATGGTTACCTGGGTTACCGGTGACGTGATCGTCGGGACGAAGGCGACGCTCAGCAGCGGGACGGTGATGAGGATGAAGTACAAGACGCCCCAGCCGGTCTCGAGCAAGTAGTAGTCGTAGAAGTCGTCGAAGGGTACGAAACGAACCAGAAGGTCAACCAGGCCGAAGAAGAAGAACCCCCACAGAAGGGCGGCGATGGCGGCGACGGCGCTTCGAGCTCGTGGTCGGAAGGTCAGTGCCATTCAACAACTCCCGGCCAGTAGACCTCATATCGACGAGCACCCCGGGGCATTCATCTGACCAGGCCAGCGCCAAGGCCAGGGCCATGAGGAGTCCCCCGCGACAAGAGTCTGGCCTTCCACCGCAGCCCGTTCAAGAGAATCCCTCACTGGCAGACCTCAGACCAGGTGCGCTTGCCGGACAAGTGAACGAACTTGCTCGCCCCGGCAACGGCATTGCAGGCTGTCAGCGCACCGTCGTACGCGCACCGCGTCTGTAGCTCATCTTCACGTGCGCTGGCGCGCCGGGTTCGACATGGCAAGTAGCGTGCCGCGCCATGACGAAAGCAACGTCCGCTCCTGCCGCTGTCGGGTCGCCCGACCATGCTGCTGTGTGCGTCTGACCGCCGCCAATCGGCGCATCAGTGGTAGGGGATCTGTCGATTAGAGCGCAGGTATTTGTCTGGCGACGAGTTACGACACTGGGAGCGGGACGAGTCGATGCGACTGCCCTTCATTTCACCCGGTGGCGGAGTGGCTGGGTGGTGTCTCATCAGGGACGATCAGGCAGGGACTGTGCGAACTCGTGCAGGAGATGGGCCACGCGGTCCGAGTTGCCGAGCTGTGGCACGTGCCCTGCCGCTAGCACCTCGAGGCGGGCGTTCGGTATCAACTCTGCCGCGGACCGGGCGTCTGCGATCGACACAACCGGGTCGTGGTCTCCCCAGATCATGAGCGTTGGTGCGGCTACCCGGCGGAGGTCCTCGGGGCGGATTCGGGACGCAGATCGCGGGCCGAAGGGTGAGATGAGGGCTCGGAACTCTGCCACGTTGGCGGCGGTCGCGACGGGGTCCTGGGCTGCGTCAACGAGCGATTCAAAGAGGTCAGGGTGCCGAAGGATGGTGTCGCCCTCGCCCATCGACGACATCAGGCGCTGCAGCATCCGAGGGCCTGGGGTTACGGCACGGTTCAGCGCCTGGCCGAGCACGGGCGTCGCCATGAGCCTGATACCGATCGGAATGCGGGCACCAGGAAGGAGCGGGACCGCTCCGAGCATGACGAGACCGCGCACCCGCTCGGGACGGTCCAGTGCGCACCAGACCGCCCAGGTGCCGCCCCCGGACGCGCCCACGAGAGCAGCCGAGTCCAGCCCGAGCTCGTCGAGGACCCCTGTGACGAACCGGACCGCGTGCTGCCGGAAGGTTCTGCGGGGGAAGGTCTCGGGGTCGCTGAGGCCGAGGCCGGGTCGGTCGACGAGGAACGAGCCCACGCTCGTGAGATGTGTGAGCAACATCAGGTGCGACAGCGACGACGTGTTGTTCCCGTGAAGATGCACGACAGGCGGGCCGTCACCAGCCTCGATCACGTGAACGGTTCCGCCCCACGGCATCCGGATGAAGCGGCCTCGGGCACCGGCGGACTGGACCATCCGGTCATACCGGTCGCGTAGCCGCGGCGGATGCGCCGGAACCGGCGGCCGGTTCGTGTTCGAATTTGTTGTCGTCATCGAGACCCCTCGGCGTGAATGTGACCTGGTCCCACGATCTGCCTGCCAGCCACGCAGGGATAGTTCGAACTTCGAACCGCAGGATCTGACGCGCCGGTGGGACACTGGCCGTTGTGGGCTCGAGCGAGGTCATCGGCTATTGCTCGTACACCAAGGCAATTGAGCACCTTGGCGACCGGTGGAGCCTCCTGATCGTCCGACAGCTTGGGACGTTCGGGCCGGGGGGATTCAACAGCCTGGTCACCGGGCTGCCGGGGCGTATCTCGCGCTCCGTGCTCGCCGATCGACTGCGCCGCCTTGAGACCCTCGGACTGGTCTCGCGCGCTGACCCTCAAGACCCGCACTCGAGGTACCGTCTCACTGCGGTCGGTGAAGGCCTGATGGCGACGCTCGGCTCGCTGCGCACCTGGGCCGTCACGTGGCTCCCGGAGGACCCCGACATGTGGGAGCGTGACCCCGATGTGGTGCTCGGCTGGCTTGCCCAACGAGCAGACCCCGACCGCGTGCCCCGACGGCTTGTCGTCTTGGAGCTCCGCCTGCCCCACCGCCTTGATCGGAGGTACTGGCTCGTGCTCCAGCGCGGCGCGGAGCCGTACGGCTGTCTCGCGGACCCACTGCTGGATGAGTCCCGCTACATTTTCGTCGAGGCCTCGATGGCGGCGCTTCTGGCGCTGGCGCGAGGCCGGCGGGATTGGTACGACGCGTTCGCAGACGGCTCGGTCACGGCGGCCGGCGATCCCGACCTGGTGAAGCAGATTGTGGGGTGGTTCCGACCCACCTCAGTGCACGCACCAGCCACCTACCCAGATGTGCGAACCCCACCGACGGGCAACGCGCACGGCTGACAAGGCGATCACCGCCGACGAACGCCACGACGAAAGTCTGGGCCGCGGGCCAATGCCGTCAACAGGTCCGCTCCGTGTACCACCAACCCACCCGAGCCGACGGCCGGCCTGTCGCGGAGATTGACCCGGGCGGCCGACTCAATGGGACGCACATGGGTTCTCCGCCCGCGCCCCCCAATGGCGCGTCACACCGGCTCCCCTCTGTGTCAAAGGGACCGGTTGCAGGGGCTTCGGGATGGGTCTCTTCCGGTCGGTCGACAGCGCGGGTAGCGTCGGTTTCGCGGGTCCGGGAAGTGGCTGACCCGAAGCGCCGGTGTGCGGGTTCGAGCCGGCCGCGCTGGATTGAAGTGACGCCCCGCGGTGCCCTCCCGGACCCGCGTTTGCAGCTGTGGGTTCGACGGCTCGGGGCGTCGGCGATCAGCTGGTCGATAGAGGGCGTCGGAGATACGTCGCTTGAGGCAGCGCATCGCCTCGAGCGGCTTTTTCCCAGCAGCGAGCTTGCGCCGGTAGTAGGCCCGGCCCGGGGTGTCCAGGCGGATCTGACAGGCGGCGGCGATGTGGATCACGTGGTTGGCCTTGCGGTTCCCAGCTCGGGACAGCCGGTGCCGGACCATCTGCCCGGAGGACGCCTCGATCGGAGCGGTACCGGTCCAGGACGCGAACCGGTTCCGGTCGGCGAACCGGGCCACGTCCCCGACGTCGGCCAGGACCCGGGCGGCCACGGGTCCGACCCCGGTCAGGGTCCATCAGGCTCGCCCACGTACGAGGAAGAGGGTCTTCAGTTCCCTGAGTCGGGGCTGTGCAGACTCGAAGTCGTCACGATTCGCCGTGCCGTCGACTCTGCCACCAATGTCGATGAGCCTCGTGACGTACCAGTAGAGGCCGGCCGAGTTGGCTGAGACCCGCTCCACGCTCTTGCACGCATCAACGCTGAGATAAAGCAACCTCCGTTGAGAGGATTTACGCCACCAAGGGTTGCAGCTCTACGGCGCGAGGCTACGCAGTACCGTGCGGATCTCATCAAGCGTCCGAGACATGAGGCGTAACGCGTCGTCCTTTGTCTCAGATATGTGACGCCTCGCCTCATGCTCATCGTCGTCCATCTTCGACGCGGCCGTCCCAATTCTAGTATCCAGGACCGTCAGCTGGTCAACGAGCGGATTCACCCGGTTATAGGCGTCGTCGCTAATACTACCCGCCTCGGCCTGGGCCGCCAACAATTTCGGCAGGAGCTCACGCATTCGAGCTTCGTACGTGTCAATCTCCTGACGGACCTCGGGACCCGACTTGGTGCTCGCTGCCCAAGCTGCCCAAAGCATCGCCTGCGATCCGATCGCTACCAACTCAGCGAGGTGCAGTAGGGCTTGCCTCTGCGCCTTAACAAACTCATCTAACTGAGAAGCTCGTCGTCGTTCCCGCTCGGCACGATTCTGTTGCCAGGCTGCGAGCGTCGATCCGATCAACCCAGCGAATGCCCCAATCGCTGCACCAACCAGTCCTGCTGCAGCAGGATCCATAGATGTCTCCTACAGACAGGCCACCGTTGCGCCGGCGGCAAGGGAATGTTCTCGTGCTCTTGGATCTTGCGTCCATCTTCGCAGCCTCAGCAGACGGCAACTTACCCGCGGCTGTGGCCGCCACGGTGATCTCGCCGAGGACACCACCGGTCGCGCTGTCTATGACCGCTGACCCCGGGGCAGCGACCGGCCCTGGTTCAGCGGATCCGGCCCAGCCGGTAGAACCGAGGCGCTCCAGACGAACGCCGTGATCTGCCGCTTCGATGGTGTGTCGATGATTGCTTCGCGGCCGGTTCCAAGGCTTAATCGCTTATGCATTGAGCGTCGCTCGAACTGATGCATCTTACGCCGACTGGTGCCTGCGGCCGCCTGCTGGCCGGTCAACCAGTGGCGGAGTAGTCTGCCAACCCACACAGGCTGAGGAGGGTTGCGTCATGCGCCGGATCGTTAGTCGCCGCGCCGTGTTGGGGATCCCGCTGCTTGCCGCGCTGCTGGTGCTGCTGTTGCCCAGCTCGGCTGGCGCCATCACCAACGGTGAGCCGGACGGAGCTGCCCATCCCTACGTCGGCGTCATCTTCAATGTCGACACTTTTTGCACTGGCACGCTGCTGTCGCCGACGGTCTTTCTGACCGCCGGCCACTGCACGGTTTTGTTTGAGGGCACCCCGACCTATGTGACGTTCGAGTCGGACCCCGTCGTTAACCCGGACCCCACCCAGCCGTGGTTCTACACGGACAACGCTGTCGCGGTCGCCGAGGTCTACACGATGGAGGGCTACGGCTCGGTTTTCCCGCAGTTGACCGGCTATTCCCGTAATGATCTTGGCATCGCCATTCTGGCCGAACCGGTCTACCTCGCCACCTACGGGGCGCTTCCGGAGGAGGGGCAGGCCACCTCATTCACCAGTAGTCAGACGTTCACCGCCGTCGGCTACGGAGTCCAGCAGTTCGCCTCCGGCCCGGGTGGCCGGCAGCCAAGCGCGTACGGCACCCGATACCGGGCGACCGAACGCCTGATCAATGTCCCTGCCGAGCAGTCCCAGGTCGGTGCTGAGTTCCTGCACCTGACCAGCAACCCCGGCGGCGGCAAGGGCGGCACGTGCTTCGGCGACTCGGGTGGGCCGGTCTTCCTCGACGACAGCAACATCATCGTCGGCGTCAACGCCTTCGTCACCAACTACAACTGCGCGGGACAAAACTACGCCACCCGGGTGGACACGGCGGAGGCGCTTGCCTTCATCAACCAGTTCCTGTAGGTCTGTGAGAAACACACCCGCTGGCCGTTTCAAAATATGCTGCTCGTTCGATCGTCGGCGCCACCAGCGCCGATAGCCGATCACCTTTGAACCGAAGGTCCACTCGGTGTGCGACTCGCGGCCAATCGCTCGTCGCGGGCGCGGCGTAAACTCGCGCTGTTGTCGGTCGCTTCACCGCGCACGCGACCCGATGGGTGCATCTCCGCCGCATGTCGACGCCGCGAGCTCATCGGAGCTGGCAACGCGCAGATGGCGGTGGCAGGGACCGAGCCGTGACGAGATGCTCGCCCTCAATGCCCCTGATCGGGAGGTCGCGGGCACTCCCAGACCAGACACGAGACGCCGAAAGCTCCGACCATGCCAGCGAACATCAACCCCGGCAACAGCGTCATAGCGCTTGAGTCAGTCTCATCGGTGGGTGAGTGGCGCCAGAAGACATGGGCATTCACCGTCACAACGGCAGCGGCGGCCACCAGAAGGCCACAACCTAGGGCGAAGCGAAGGCGCCTAGAAGACCGCAGAGCCTTCATCGCATAACGAATCTCCTTCGTTTCCGGCTCAGGATCGCAGGCTAGTCGTGGCGCCCGGTACATGCGTCCATTCGCCGCCTGCCGGCGCATCCCTTGCGCACAGGTGGCCAGTCTCACTCGATCGCGCGAGCACCTGAGTTGCCTCATGTCCAAGGCCACACCGGTGGCCACTTGTCACAGCGTCGCAGCCAGACGGCGCGCCACGGTGCGCAGGATCTCATTCGCCCGCTCCAGCTCAGCTACCCGCCGCCGAAGCGTCCGCACCTCCTCCGACTCAGCCGTCCGAGCAGTCGCTGGTGCCCGGAGCCCATCGGCTCGTTCCGACTCCTCGACCCAGTTACGC
>JBKPKI010000217.1:0-11682 GCA_046731055.1 Actinomycetota bacterium
GGAAGACCTGCTCGCCGCGATCGACGCGACGATCAAGGATTTCAACGACGGCGACATCGTCGAAGGTCGCATCGTCAAGGTCGACCGGGACGAGGTCCTGCTCGACATCGGCTACAAGACCGAGGGCGTCATCCCCTCGCGCGAGCTCTCCATCAAGCACGACGTCGACCCGGCCGACGTGGTCAAGGTCGGCGACGAGGTCGAGGCCCTGGTCCTCCAGAAGGAGGACAAGGAAGGCCGCCTCATCCTGTCCAAGAAGCGTGCTCAGTACGAGCGCGCTTGGGGCACCATCGAGAAGATCAAGGAGGAGGACGGCGTCGTCACCGGCACCGTCATCGAGGTCGTCAAGGGCGGCCTCATCCTCGACATCGGTCTGCGTGGCTTCTTGCCCGCGTCGCTCGTCGAAATGCGCCGGGTCCGCGACCTGCAGCCATACGTGGGCAAGGAGATCGAGGCCAAGATCATCGAGCTCGACAAGAACCGCAACAACGTCGTCCTGTCGCGTCGCGCCTGGCTCGAGCAGACCCAGTCCGAGGTGCGCACGACGTTCCTCAAGGAGCTGCAGAAGGGCCAGGTCCGCTCCGGCGTCGTGTCCTCGATCGTCAACTTCGGAGCGTTCGTCGATCTTGGTGGGGTCGACGGCCTCGTCCACGTGTCCGAGCTGTCCTGGAAGCACATCGACCACCCGTCGGAGGTCGTCGAGGTGGGCCAGGAGGTCACCGTCGAGGTCCTCGATGTCGACATGGACCGCGAGCGGGTCTCCCTGTCGCTCAAGGCGACGCAGGAAGACCCGTGGCAGCACTTCGCCCGGACCCACGCGATCGGCCAAGTCGTGCCGGGCAAGGTCACCAAGCTCGTCCCGTTCGGGGCCTTCGTCCGCGTCGACGACGGCATCGAGGGCCTGGTCCACATCTCCGAGCTGGCCGAGCGCCACGTCGAACTTCCGGAGCAGGTCGTCTCGGTCGGCGACGACATCTTCGTGAAGGTCATCGACATCGACCTCGAGCGGCGCCGGATCTCGCTGTCGCTGAAGCAGGCCAACGACGACAGCGGACCGGTCGCCGAGTTCGACCCGACGCTCTACGGCATGGCCGCCGAGTACGACGAGCAGGGCAATTACAAGTACCCCGAGGGCTTCGACCCGGAGACCAACGAGTGGCTGCCCGGCTTCGAGTCTCAGCGCGAGAAGTGGGAGAAGCAGTACGCCGAAGCGCACGCCCGCTGGGAGGCGCACAAGGCGCAGGTCGAGGCGGCGGCCAAGGCCGACGCCGAGGCGGCCGCCGGCGGCAGCGAGACGCCGACCTCGTACTCGTCCTCGACGGGCCCCGAGGAGAGCGCGGCGCGTCCGGCGCCGCCGTCGTCCGAGGGCACGCTGGCGTCTGACGAGGCGCTCGCGGCGCTGCGGGAGAAGCTCACCGGCAACTGACCGGTATGCGGCGGCTCGCCGCGTGAGCCGCGCGCACCGGACGCTGCTGACCTGATTCCGGACAGCACGAACGGCCCGGAACCGATGTGGTTCCGGGCCGTTCGCCGTACCCACTGGTGACCTGCGCGGTGGCTCCCCGAAGGCCGCCGAGACGGTCGACCGGCTCTGCTCGTCAGCCGGCCCGTCAGCCGACCACGCAGCCGGTCAGCAGGTCAGCCGCACCAGGGGTAGACGAATAGGCTGTCGTCCCCCGCCCGGTGGTCGGCCAGGACGACCCTGAGCGGCAACGGGTCGGGCAGCGACGCCACGTCGGTGCCGGCGCGAGGCCTTACTCCAAGGGCGACGGCAGTGGCGATGGGCAGGCCGCCCCGGGCCACGTCGTCAAGCAAGCCGGCGCCCTGCAGGGTCCGCAGACCGGCCCTGAGGCAGGTCGTGTCCTGGGGAGCCGCGCTGGACGAGGCGGCCGGGACGAGGGCCAGCCCGAGGCCAAGGGCGGTTGCCGCTCCGGCAACCAGAGGTGTGCGCATACGCATGACATCTCCTTCGGGGAAACCGGGACGCGCACCCCGTCGGTGACGTGCTCCGGTGCTGTCGATTCCGTGGAAGGGGCGCATCTGGATGCAGCGTCGCCGATCACCGGCTGTCGTTTCAGCCGCCGGCTGATAGTCGTGTTCTAGTGGCGAGTGGTTTTACCCCAAGCCGGCGCGGCCACCACACCTCGCTCCAGGATTCAGTGAACGGTGACGAGGAACTGGGTGGCTGCGAGCTCCCGATAGAGGGTGTCGGCCTCGAGCAGGTCGGCGTGGCTGCCGACCGCTCGGACGCGGCCGGCGTCCATCACGACGATGCGGTCCGCTGCCGTGACTGTGGAGAGCCGGTGGGCGACCACGAGCACCGTGGTGGTCCTCGCGATGTCGGTGATAGTGGCTCTCAGGGCCGACTCGTTCACCGCGTCGAGCTGCGAGGTCGCCTCGTCGAGGAGAAGCAGCCGAGGCCGGCGCAGCAGGGCACGCGCGATGGCGACGCGCTGGCGCTCCCCGCCGGAGAGCTTCATGCCGCGGTGGCCAACCGTCGTGTCAAGGCCGTCGGGCAGACCCGCCACCAGTGGGACGAGGCGGGTGGTCTGCAGCGTCGACTGCAGGTCGTCCTCGGTCGCCTCGGGCGCGCCGAACAAGACGTTCTCGCGCAGCGTCCCGGACAGCACTGGCGCGTCCTGCTCCACGTAGCCGATCGACGCGCGCAGCCGCGAGATCGGCCAGTCGCGGACGTCGATCCCGTCGACCAGGACCCGACCCTGATCTGCCTCGTAGAAGCGTTCGAGCAGCGAGAGCACGGTCGTCTTGCCGGCCCCCGACGGGCCGACGAAGGCGGTCATCCCGCCGGGTGGGACGGCGAAGCTGACGTGGTCGTGCACAACCGGCAGGTCCGCCGCATACCGGAACGTCACCTCGTCGAAGATGACCGACGCCGGCGGGCTGCCCGGCTCGGGTAGATCGGCCGGCGCGGCGGCGGGCTCGACGGGGAGGGCCTGAGCCTCGAGGATGCGGGTCACCGCGCCCGCGCCGACGTGGTACTCGGTTACGGCGCCGGCGAGCTGGCTGACGGGGGAGATGAGCAAGAAGACGTAGAGCAGGAACGCGACGAGGGTTCCGATACTGATGTCCCCGGCCGCGACGCGAGCGCCGCCGACCGCCAGGACCGCGATAAAGGCCACCTGGATCGACAGCGCGGCGGCGTTGCCGGCGATGGCGCCCCAGGCCGCGGCGCGGACGCTGGCCCGCCACGCCTCAGTGGCCGCGTCGTCGAGCCTCCGCCGCTCGCGCTCCTCGGCGCCCGAGGCCTTGACGGTGCGGAAGGCGCCGAACATCCGCTCCAGCGTGGCGCCGATCCGCCCGACCGACTCCTGCGCACGCTTGGAGGCCCGGTCGATGCGCGGGCCGACGACACCGATCACCGCGACGGTCAGGCCCAGCGCCGCGACGGTCACGGCCAACATGACGAGATCCAGTAGGGCCATGAGCCCCACGGTGGCGACCAGCGTCAGCACGCCGGTGACGCCGCCGACCAGCGTCCCGATGGTCACGTCGCGCAGCAGCGTGGTGTCCGCGGTGACGCGAGACATCAGGTCGCCGGGCTCGTGGCGTTCGACGGCCGAGAGCCTCAGCTGCAGCAGCCTGGCCAACAGACCGCGTCGCGCCTCGAGGACCACCGATTCGGCGGTCCGCCGCAGCACGTACCCACCCAGGGCGCCGATGGCGGCGTTGGCCACCACCAGCAGCGACATCAGGGCCACGAGACCGGCAACGGGCGCGTCCGTGCCGAGCGTGCCGATGAGCTCGCGAACCACGAGCGGGAGCGCCAGGCCGCTGGCGGCCGTGGCCAGACTGAGCAGTCCGCCCAGAAGCAGCATCGGCCAGTGTGGACGCGCATACGACAAGAGAACCCGCCAGGTCGAACGCTGCGGCACGGGGCCGGCAGCGTCCTCCTGCGGGTTCATCTCCTCAGCCTACGATCCGCCGCTCGGGCCGAGGTCGCGTGCGGGACAGGGCCCGGTGGCCTCAGCGCGGCCCGGTGACGAGCAGCGCGAAGGGCGGCATGAGGTGGAGCTCAGGGTCGAATGGAACGGGGTGGACCGTCGCTTTCGTGGCCTGTCGGCGGATGCGGATCCGCGCCGCGGTCGCGGCCACGGCTTCGAAGAAGGTGGGGGTACGACCCGATCGAAGCGTCTGGTCGGTGAGCGTCTGGGCGGTGTGCGTCATCTCGAATCTCCTTGATTAGTAACGTCTTCTGACATCAAGAAGCGTCTCGTGAAGGCGCCGTCCGCACCGTCGGCCCGTCGGCGGAGCGCGGGGATGAAGGAGAACGCACGACCGTCCGAGGGTCGGGTAGGGCTGACCCCACACGGACCGTGGGCGGGTCTGTGCGGCGTCAGCGAGCTTGCATGGAGATGTCTCCGGAGCCGGTCCTGAGCTGTACGCGGTGGCTCGCCGTGTCCTGCCGGGGGACGTCGATGTCCGTGTCTCCAGACCCGGTGTCGACCGCGACGGCGTAGGTCTGCGCGCTCGGCACGCGGATTGCGATGTCGCCCGATCCCGATGTGGCACTCAGCAGAGCGGGCGCCGACCGCAGTCGCAGCCCCATGTCGCCGCTGCCGGTCCGGGTGGTGAGGTTGTCGACCGCGACATCAGCCTCGACGTCACCTGAGCCGGCCTCGAGGGACACGGTGCCGAGGGTGCCGCCGAGCTCGATGTCACCCGAGCCGGTCTCGGCCGTCACGGCCACACCGTTGGGAAGTCGGATCTCGTAGTCGGCACCGCAGCCGTCAGGGCACTCCGGCCGGATGACGAGGGTAGTGCCGTCCCACGTCCCGCGTGCTGCCGGTGCGTCACTCAACGAGCCTCGGGCCCGGCGAATGACTTCGACCGTGTCGGTCCTCGCCCCGCTACGAACGGTGACATCGCCGGCGCCGGCGTCGATGGTCAGAGCCGTCACCTGGTGGCTGAAGATCTCTCGTCGTTCGACCCGGGGACCCACACCCCCCAGGGCGATCGCGGTTCCGGCGCCGGCGAGCACGACCAGACCCGCGGCCGCGGCGGCGATCCGGCCGGGATGGCGGCGCGGCCGCCGAAGGTGGGATTCCCGAGCGGCTGCGGGAAGGCCGCCCGGCGGGGTCGATCCGGGGGAAGCAACCCGGTCCTGAGGGCCCGGCTGGCTCGGCCCGGCTAGTGGTTGCTGCGGCGGCGCCGGCGGCCAGGTCGGACTGTCCTGCGGACCTGTCGTGCTCACCGATCGCCTCACCTTCGCCGGTGGTCCCACGGTACCCGCGGCGCTGTCGCTGCTTGTCCGCACCGGAGTCGGCTGACACCATGCGCGGGGTGCAGACCTTTTCGGCCGCGATCGACCACATCGGCATCGGGGTGCCGGACCTCGCGGCGGCCAAGCGCTACTACGACGACTTCGCGGCGATCGTCGGGTTCACGGAGTGGTTCCCGGCCGACGAGCACCAGTTCAACTACGGCCCCAAAGGCGCGACCGGGACACAGATCTTCTTCTACCGAGCCGACGAACCGGGCGCCTACTCACGTCGCGGCACCGGACTGCAGCACCTGGCCTTTGTGGTTCCGGAGCGCCTCGTCGTGCGGCAAGCCCATCAGTGGGCTGCGGAGCGCGGCTCGGAGGTCGTCCACCCCCCGCGCGCCTTCCCGGAGTACGGCGAGCACGCATACGCGACGTACTTCCTGGACCCGCACGGCATCATGCTGGAGGTTGTCTGCCATGCCGCGCAGGGTACGGACGCGACCTAGATGAACTGCTCCAGGAAGGCACGGGCGTACGGGGTGTCGACCCGTTGGTACCCGGCGGTCGCGTTGCACGACAGTGAGTTCACGAAGGAGGAGTCGCCGACGACGTACTGGCCGAGGAATGCCGGCCCACCGGAGTCGCCGAAGCAGGAGCCACCGCCAGCCTTGGAGTCGCGGTCGTTGATCTGGAACGTGACCACTTCGCTCTGCACGTTCTTCAGGAACGACGTCGTGAAGCGACGCTCCCTGATGACCAGCTGCGCCTTCTTCGCGCCGATCTCGACGCCGTAGCCGACCAGGACGAAGGTCTCGTTCTTGAGCGCGCCCTGGTTCGCGTCGAGCGTGCCGACCGGCAGCAACGGCGCCGGCGTGATGCCCGGCCACTTCGACGCGGCCGGCGCGTCGAGGACGACGACGCCCTGGTCGTGCTGCTGGGAGATAGATAGCTTGCCCGTCCAGTTCGGGTCGGGGTACGCAGTGCCGGTGATGTAGTTCGCGGCGCGCGCCGCGCGCTCTTCGGGCGTGATCCCGCTCGCGAGGGGGTCGAGTGCCAGATCGGTGTTGAAGGAGACGTAGACGTTGGTCGCGGGGCTGTCGCCGGTGTCTCCCGTGCAGTGCCCAGCCGTCAGGACGACGGTGGGGGAGATGAGCGTTCCGGAGCAGCGGAACCGGCCCTCCTGGGTTGTGAACCGGATGAGACCCACGTTGGTGTGGACGTCGTCGCGTTGGCCGCCAGTGATCGCCATCGCCGGCGGGGCGATTGTCACCAACCCCACGACGAACGACAGCATTGCGATCGCCATGCTCAAAAGACGGAACCGACTGCGCCTCATGCCAAGACTCTCCTCCCTCGTAGGCCACGAGCAGTATGGACTCGCGAGGCAACGGCCACAACGCGGGCGGGTCGCGGTACCTGAGCCGTTGGCGCGATACTCCCGGGCATGACGGGTTCGACCCTGCGCCTGACGTGCCCACAGTGGCAGGGCGCCGGCACGTCGAGTGTGCGCGAGCTCGCGTCCGAGTTCCCCTTCGAGGTGGCACGCAGGGGGTAGGCGGTCGGAGCCTCCGTCCTCAGCGCCGTGCTGCCGGCGAGTCCCGGGACCCACCGCGGTGGTACCGATCACGCTGGCGGACGAGGGCCTGGATGCGGTCGACGGCGTCGAGGCCAAGGTGGTGCTTCTCGACCAGCTGGGTGCCGCTCTTGACGGGATCGCACCGCACGACCCGACGCGGATCGCCACTCTCGGCGGCGAGTGCGCCCTAAGCGTGGCTCCGTTCTCGGCCCTCGCCCACCGCTACGGCGACGACCTGGCGATCGTGTGGGTCGACTCACATCCCGGCATCGGAGCGCCGGCGAGCGCTTACCCGGATTCCACGCCACGGCCGTGCATCCGGTCGTTCGGCCCGGATGAGCTGCGCGAGTCGTCGTGGGTGTTGCTCGAGTGGCTGGCGGCCACGGGCTGCTCGCGCGTCGCCGTCCACTTCGACACCGTCGACAGCGACGAGATCGTCCTCGGGTTGGGTGCCGTGCCTGGCGGTCTGACCAACTCGCAGGTCCGCCGACTCATTGCTGATGTCAGCGGGGCGGCCGACGTTGTCGGCCTCACCATCGCCGAGTTCTTCCCGCGCCAGGTCATGCACCTGCAGCAGATTCTTGACGGCTTCCCGCTCCTCTCGGACCACTAAGTTCCGCCACCGAGGGCCCCAACCGTCGAACACTCCATGGCCAAACTCCTCGCCGCGGTCACCTCGAGGCTGAACCCAGCTCCGCATACCGGCGTCTATCACCGGTGGACACCACCGCTGGTGGCGTCGAGTTCCTGCGTTCTCTCGGGGCAGGTTGAGGGGAGTACTCATGGTCCGGCGGCTGTCGAGCGTTCTGGGCGTGACCATCGTGGCGGTGCTGGTATGGACGGCGGGTTCAGCGGTCGCGGCGCCCGGGGTGAGGCTCAAGCAGTTCAGGGTGCCGACGGCCAACAGCCAGCCGCGAGCGATCACCAACGGTCCAGACGGCAACCGATGGTTCACCGAAGGCACTGAGTTCACCGCGGCACCGGCGAAGATCGCGCGCATCACTCCATCAGGTGTGATCACCGAGTTCGCACCGGGCGTTGCCGACGGGTGCAACGACTGCATCCTCACCGACATCGCCAGCGGTCCCGCCGGAATCCTCTATGCCACGTCCAACGACCCCACGCTGATCCGGTTCGACGTCACAACCGGCACCTTTCAGCCTCCGATCCAGATGCCCAACACCAGTGCCCTGGCTGGGACCCTCGCCATCTCGGGGGACGACGTCTGGATCACCGATTTCAACAACGACGTGGTGTGGCGGTACCGCATCTCGAGCGGAGAGTTCACCTCGGTCCCGGCCACTGACCCATCTGACGTCGCCGTGGACGCGGCCGGCAATGCCTGGATCACCGAGCCCGACACCAGCACTCTGGGCCGGATCGACGCCGTGACCGGCGCAGTGACGCGGTCGCCGACCAGCGACGGCTCCACGACGGTGGCGCCTAGGGCCGTTGCTGTGGCCACCGATGGTCAGATCTGGTTCACCGCTCGGTTCACGCCGCAGGCCGTCGGGCGGCTCGACCCGGCCACCGGGTCGGTCACCCTGTTCCTCATACCCAACACGGGTCCGGAGGGGATCGCCGCCTCGCCCGACGGGACGGTGTGGTTCACGCAGGAGACCAAGGGCAATCTCGCGAACATCACCAACGCCGGCGTCATCACCGAGGGCAAGGTGGTCAAGGGCAGCGGGCCGTTTGGCGTCACGGTCGACGCCAACGCGCAGCCCTGGTACACGATGATGTCCGCCGACAGGATCGGCACGCTGCAGTAGCTCAGCGAGGCGGGGACGTCACTAGCGTCGGGATCCGTCGCAGCCACAGTGCGAGCGCCGCGGTGACCGCGAACAGCAGCACCGCCAGAAGGACGACACCCAGCCAGCCCGCCGCGTGCCACGCCGATCCGGCCAGACTGCCAAAAACGGACGACGCGAGGTAGAACGTGAAGAGGTAGAGCGAGGCGGCCTGCCCGGACGAGACGCCCTCCGCATGGGCGCGTACCGGCACCCATCCGCTGGCCAGCCCGTGGACCGCGAAGAAGCCGGCGGTCAGCAGCGCCATCCCGACAATGAGCACGACCAGTGACGGGGCAACGGTGAGCAGCACCCCGGCAATGGCGACCAGGCACCCGAACGGCATGACCGCCCGCCGCCCGAAGCGGTCGGCCAGCCGGCCGGCCACCACGGAGCTGACCGCGCCGACCGGGTACACGAGGTACACCAGGCTCGCGGCGGCGAGGCGAAGGTCGAAGGGGTCGCTCGTGAGCCGGAACCCGATGATGTTGAAGACGGCGATGAACCCGCCCATCGCGCAACCGCCGATGAGATAGAGCGCGACAAGAGCTCGGTCGCTGAGCGCCTCCCGGCCCATGTGGAGCAGCTCGCGCACGCCGCTCGGCGCAGGGACGAACTGCCTGGACGCGGGCAGGAGCACTCGAACGACGACGGCGCAGGCAAGGGCTACCACGGCGACGGCCCCGAAACCCCAGCGCCAGCCCCCGAAGTCGGCTCCGAACCCCGCCACGAGACGGCCGGCCATCCCGCCCAACGCCGTTCCGCCGATGTACAGGCCGGCTGCGCGGGCGTGGGTCGACGGGTGCAGCTCCTCACGCAGGTATGCGGTGGCCACCGCCGGCAGACCGGCCAGGACGATGCCCTGGACCAGCCGCAGGCCGAGCAGGGTGTTCCATCCCGGGGCGAACGCGCAGGCGACGGCGACGATCGCGGAGGCCCACATCGAGAAGTGGATGAGCCGCGTCCGGCCGACGACGTCGGACAGCGGACCGGCGACGAGCAGCGCGGCGCCGAGCGCCAAGGTCGTCAACGACAAGGTCAGGGTGGCGCTGGTCGCCGAGACGTCGAACTCGGCCGACAACTCCGGCAAGAGGCCCTGCGGGCTGTAGAGCACGGCGAAGGTGGCCAGCCCCGCCACGAAGAGCGCCACAAGAACCCGTCGGTAGCCGGCGCTCCCCGGCAGGTACCCGGTCGCTGCCTCCGGTGTCCTCGTCACACCCACATCGTGCCGTGTCCACGGACACTAAGACGGTCCTACGCTGTCGACGTGCTCGACGTCGGTCTCACGGGGGGCATCGGCTCGGGGAAGTCCACGGTCGCGCAACTGCTGCGGGGACTCGGCGCGACTGTCATCGACGCCGACGTGGTTGCCCGCGAGGTCGTCGAGCCGGGGACCCCAACGCTGGCCGCCATCGCCGAGCGCTTCGGGCGGGACCTGGTCCGGCAGGACGGCTCCCTGGACCGGGCCGGCCTGGCCGCGATCGTCTTCCCGGACCCGTCGGCGCTCGCCGACCTCGACCGCATCACCGGCCCGGCGATCGCCGAGCGGGTCGAGGCGCTGCGGCGGTCGGCCGACCCGCAGACGATCTCGGTCTACGACATGCCGCTGCTCGTCGAGCGTCGGCTCTGGCCGCGTGAGCACCTCACCGTCGTGGTGGGCGCCGATGCCGAGACGCGCGTCCGGCGACTCGTCGATCAGCGCCGGCTCGACGTGGCCGACGTCCGCCACCGGATCGCGCGGCAGGCCAGCGACGCCGAGCGTCGGGCCGCCGCGGACGTCTGGGTCGACAACGACGGCGACCTCTCGGCTACCGAGGCGCAGGTTCGCCGGCTCTGGTTCGACCGACTGGTGCCGTACAACGCAAACCTCCTGACGGGGACAGGCAGCCCACGGCCACCGCTGGCCGTCGTCGACCCCGATGCCAGCTGGCCGGACCAGGCTGACCGCCTCGTCGCCCGGGTCGCCCACGCCCTGACGTCCCGCGCGGTTCGGGTCGACCACGTGGGGTCGACGAGCGTCCCCAACCTGCCCGCCAAGGACGTGATCGACCTGCAGATCGGTGTCGCGTCTCTCGCCGACGCCGACGAGTCCGGGTTCGTGGCCGATCTGACCGAACGCGGTTTCATCCGGCTGCCCGAGATGACCGCGGACAGCCCGCATACGCCGGACGGCGATTCCGCCCATTGGGCCAAGCGGTTCCACGTCTCGATGGACCCGGGGCGGGCGGCGAACATCCACATCCGCGAGATCGGTTCTCCCGGCTGGCGGTTCGCTCTGCAGTTCCGTGACTGGCTGCGCGCGAACCCCGACGCCCGCCACCGGTATGCGTCGCTGAAGCAGGCGCTCGCGGCCGGTGCTCCCAATGCGGCGGAGTACGCCGAGGCCAAGGAGCCCTGGTTCGCCGACGCATACGTCCACGTCGTGGACTGGGCCCGTCGAACCGGGTGGGCGGAAGGCCAGCCGAGCCCGGCGGTTACTCCGCGGTAGGTACCAGCGCAGCTCGCCGAGCACCCCCAGCACCTGTCGGAGCCGAGGCATACCGTTGACGCATGCGTCCGACGACCGACATCAAGCGCACGGTGGCCCCCTTCCAGGTGGTCTCCGACTTCGCGCCGAGCGGTGACCAGCCGACGGCCATCGACGAGATCGCGCGACGCATCAAGGGCGGCGAGAACGACGTCGTGCTGCTCGGCGCGACCGGCACGGGCAAGTCGGCGACAACGGCCTGGGTCGTCGAGCAGGTCCAGCGGCCGACCCTCGTCATGGCGCCGAACAAGACCCTGGCGGCGCAGCTGGCCAACGAGTTCCGGGAGCTGCTGCCCAACAACGCGGTCGAGTACTTCGTCTCCTATTACGACTACTACCAGCCCGAGGCCTACATCCCACAGACGGACACCTACATCGAGAAGGACTCGTCGATCAACGACGAGGTCGAGCGGCTGCGGCACAGCGCGACCAACTCGCTGCTGACCCGGCGCGATGTCGTCGTAGTCGCCTCCGTGTCGTGCATCTACGGCTTGGGCACGCCGCAGGAGTACGTCGACCGCATGGTCCGGCTCAAGGTCGGCGAGGAGATGGACCGTGACTCGCT
>JBKPKI010000218.1:0-14911 GCA_046731055.1 Actinomycetota bacterium
GGCTCAGATGTCGCGGAACACCTCGATCGTGGCGCCGAGCGCGTTGAGCCGGTCGGCGAGGTCCTCGTAGCCGCGGTTGATGACGTAGACGTTGCGCAGCACCGACGTGCCCGGCGCCGCGAGCATGGCCAGCAGGACGACGACACCCGGACGCAGCGCCGGGGGGCACATCACCTCGGCCGCCCGCCAACGGGTCGGCCCCTCGATGAGGACACGGTGCGGGTCGAGCAACTGCACCCTCGCGCCGACCTTGGTCAGCTCGGTGAGGTAGATAGCGCGGTTCTCGTAGACCCAGTCGTGGATCAGGGTGGACCCTTCGGCGACCGCGCCGATTAAGGCGAAGAACGGCAGGTTGTCGATGTTGAGCCCGGGAAAGGGCATCGGATGGATCTTGTCGATGGGCGCGTGCAGCGCACCAGGGATCGTGGTGAGGTCGACCAGCCGCGTCTGTCCGTTGGCCGAGCGGTACTCTTCGGATGTGGAGTAGGTCATGCCCATGCCTTCAAGGGTGGCCAGCTCGATCTCGATGAACTCGATGGGGACTCGGCGGATCGTGATGGCCGACTCGGTCACGACCGCGGCAGCCAGCAGGCTCATCGCCTCGATGGGGTCCTCGGACGGTGCGTACTCGACGTCGACGTCGATCTCGGCGACCCCGTGGACGGTGAGGGTCGTGGTCCCGATGCCCTCGATGCGCACGCCCAAGCGCTCCAGGAAGAAGCAGAGGTCCTGAACCATGTAGTTCGGGCTCGCGTTGCGGATGACGGTGACACCGTCGTGGCGGGCCGCGGCGAGCAGCACGTTCTCGGTGACCGTGTCACCGCGCTCCGTAAGGACGATCGGGCGCGAAGGCCGGCGGTTCGGGTCGGCGGTGGCTTCGTAGAACCCGTGGGTCGCCACGACGTCCAGGCCGAAGTGACGCAACGCCGCGAGGTGCGGCTCGACGGTGCGAGTACCGAGGTCGCAGCCACCCGCATACGGGAGACGGAATGTGGGGGTCTCGTGGAGCAGCGGCCCGAGGAACATGATGACGGTGCGGGTGCGGCGGGCCGCCTCGACATCGATGCTGTCGAGCCCGAGCTCGGCCGGTGGAACGATCTCGAGGTCGTTGCTGCCCGGGATCCAGCGGGTGCGGACGCCGATCGAGTGCAGCACCTCGAGGATCCGGTTGACCTCCTCGATCCGGGCGAGATTGCGCAGTGTCGTCCGGCCGCGATTGAGCAGGGACGCGCACAGTAGCGCGACCGCCGCGTTCTTCGACGTCTTGACGTCGATGGCGCCGCGGAGCTTCTGGCCGCCGACGATGCGCAGGTGCTGCGGCCCGGAGTGCCCGAGGGATACGAATTCCGAGTCGAGGCTCTCGCCGATCCGAGCCAGGGTCTCGAGGCTGAGGTTCTGCTGGCCCTGCTCGATCCGAGCCACGGCGCTCTGACTCGTCCCCAGCAGTCGCGCGAGCTCTGCCTGCGTGAGGCCCTTGTGCCTCCGCGCGTCGCGGATCAGGGAGCCGATCCGCTCGAGATAGGTGTCGGTGACCGTCACGCCCGGCACCATATCTCAGATATGAGATACCTCGGTCAGAAGCGACAGCAGGAAATGCGGCCTAGGGGTGGTCGGCGCAGGCTCGGGCGATGATCGGGGCGGTGATGGCAACCTGCCACGGGCGGGCGCCCAGGGCGGTCAGGGCGGCAGCGATGCCGGCCTCGCTGAGGTCGGCCGGCGGCGCCCACAACAGCCGGCGGAGCACGTCAGGCGTGAGGACGTTCTCGACGGGAACGGAATGCTGGGCGCCGAACGCGGCGATCTCCGCCCGCGCCTGGACGAGGCGAGCGGCGGCAACGGGTTCCCGCTCCGCCCACGCTCGGGCGGGCGGCGGCCCCGTGCCCGGCAGGGCAAGCGGCGGCAGGGCGCTCTCCGGAAGGCTCTGAGCACGGCGAATGGCGTCGAGCCAAACCTTGGCGTTGCGTCGCGCGGGGCGCAGCTCACGGGTCTCGTTCAGCTGTTGAACCGACGTCGGTGCGAGATTGGCCAGCTCCACGAGGACCGCGTCGGAGAGGACTCGCCCCGGCGAGGTGTCGCGGCGCTCCGCGATGCGGTCGCGGGTCAGCCACAGCTCCTTGACCGTCGCGAGGCCACGGCGCTTCCGGACCCGGTGCAGGCCCGAGGTGCGCCGCCACGGGTCGACCCGTACGGGCGGTCCCTCGAAGTGCAGGAGGGCATCGAACTCCTCCAGCGCCCATTGCGTCTTGCCCTGCGCCTCGAGATCGGCGGCCACGGCGTCGCGCAGCTCGATGAGCTCCTCGACGTCGAGGGCGGCGTAGCGCAGCCACGGTTCGGGCAGCGGGCGGGTCGACCAGTCGACCGCCGAGTGCTCCTTGGCCAGCGAGAGCCCGAGGTAGTGCTCGACCGCCGCGCCGAGGCCGACGCGTGGCAGCCCGACGAGACGGGCGCCGAGCTCCGTGTCGAAGAGCTTCGTCGGGCGTAGACCGACTTGCGCCAGGCACGGCAGATCCTGGGTGGCGGCGTGCAACACCCACTCGGCGTGGCCGATGCCGTCGGCGATCGGTCCGAGGTCAGGACAGGCGACCGGGTCGATGAGCCAGGTGCCCGACCCGGCTCGGCGCAGCTGGACCAGGTACGCCTTCTGTCCGTACCGATGCCCGGAGGCGCGCTCGGCGTCCACCGCCACGGGGCCGGTACCAGCGGCGATGGCCCGTCCCGCCTCGAGCAGGCGGCGCTCGTCCACGACGACGTCGGGGATGCCGTCGTGCGGCATGACGAGCGGCGTCAGTGGCCGCCGCGGCTCCGTCGGCAGGCCATCGTTCGGCGTGTCGTCGACCGTCGCGTCATTTGTGATGTCGTCCGTGGTGTCGTCAGGTTGCCCGGCCCCGACCTCGGACCTCACCGCCGCTGCCCGGGTAGCGCCACGACCCCCTCCGGAAGCGGAGGTAGCCCGGCAATGGTGCAGAGAAGGTCGGACCACGCCAACAGGTGGCCGCCGATCTCCCCCCGCGGGGTCCACGACGCGCGGACCTCCATCTCGACGGTGGGCTCGCGGTCGGCGAGCCCCGCGAAGCTTTCGGAGACGACCCGGGTCACCGTGCCGGCCTCCGCGACATATCCGAGCTGGCGCGCGTCGAGCGCGTCGACCAGCCAGGACCAGCCCACGGCGCCGAGCATCGGGTCGCTGGCCAGCTCCGGTTCGAGCTCGGCCCGCGCGAAGGTCACCGCCCGCCACTCGCCGTCCCAGGGGCCGGGCGCGGACGGGTCGTGGAGGAGGACGAACCGGCCCGAGGCCAGCTCTTCGTCGCCCCCGGCACTCGACACGACGTCGGCGGTGAGCGCCACCGCATACGGAGCGATGCGCTGCGGAGCGGGCACCTCGGTGAGGCGGACCTCGGGGCGCAGCCGGACCTCGCGCAGGGCGCTGATCGCCCGAGCGAACTCGGCGGGGTGCTCGCCCGTCAGTGATCGACCACGCACCGGATGAGCGTATGTCGGTCACGACTCCAGGCCCAGAAAGGCACGCCGTTACGGTGGCGCCCGTGTCCGCCCTGCTCGCCCTCTGCTCGTCGCTCCTCTGGGGTACGAGTGACTTCGTCGCCGGCCTGAAGTCCAAGACGCTCCCTCCGGCGGCGGTCGTCGGTTGGTCACAGCTGGTGGGATTCGTCGCGCTGACGGTCGTCGTGGTGCTGGGCAATCCGCTGGCCGGGTCTGGCTGGCAGGGGTGGGCCGTCGCCTCCGGCATCGCCGGTGCGGTCGCGCTGGCGGCGTTCTACGCGGCCCTGTCCACCGGGACCATGAGCGTCGTGGCGCCGGTGGCGTCGCTCGGCGCTGCGGTGCCGGTGCTGCTCGGCGTGGCGACGGGCGACAGCCCGAGCGTCATCGCCTGGGTCGGCATGGGGATCGCGGTGCTCGGAACGGTGCTCGCCAGCGGCCCCGAGATTCAGGCCGGCCTGCACGTCCGGCCGGTCGCACTCGCCTGCGTGGCGGCGGTCGGGTTCGGCACGGTGCTGTTCTGCATGGACCGCGGAGCGCGGGTGTCGCTGGTTTCGACGCTGTGGGGTATGCGACTGACCAGCCTCGTCGTGTATGCGGCGGTCGCCGCGGTTCGCCGGACGACCGGGGGAGTGAGGCGCCGGGACTGGCCGACGCTCGTGTTCGTCGGGCTGGCCGACCTCGGGGCCAACGCCCTGTTCGTGGCCGCGTCGACGCAGGGGCTGGTGAGCGTCGCGGCGGTCCTGGGCTCGCTGTACCCGGTCGTCACCATCCTGCTCGCCCGGGCGTTCCTCGCCGAGCGACTGCGCGCGATCCAGAACGTCGGCGTCGCCCTCGCCATGGCCGGGGTCGTCGCCATCGCCGCCGGCTGAGCGGTTCTTGGGTGGAGGTATAGCCGAGATGGTAGGGCGCTCGGATATACCTCCACCGGAGAGCCCGCGGCATCGCGTGCGACGATGACGAGCGTGAGCGCTGCCGCCGACCCGTCCGACAGCCTCCTGGTTCGCGCCGCTCGCCGGCAGCACGTCGAGCGGACCCCCGTGTGGTTCATGCGCCAGGCCGGTCGTTCGCTGCCCGAGTACCGGGAGCTCCGCGAGGGCGTCCCCATGCTCGAGGCCTGCCGAACCCCGGACCTCGTCGCGGAGATCACCATGCAGCCGGTCCGCCGTCACGGCGTGGACGCCGCCATCTTCTTCAGCGACATCGTGGTCCCGCTCGCCGCGGTCGGGGTTGATCTCGACATCGTGCCGGGCACCGGGCCGGTCGTCGCCAAGCCGGTCCGGCAACGCGCCGACCTCGACCGGCTGCCCGAGCTGACTGCCGACCAGGTCCCGGACATCGCCGAGTCCGTGCGCCGCATCACCGCCGACCTCGGCGGCACACCGCTCATCGGCTTCGCCGGGGCGCCCTTCACCCTGGCCTCGTACCTGGTCGAGGGCGGTCCCAGCCGCAACCACGAGCGCACCAAGGCGTTGATGTACGGCGATCCGGCGCTGTGGAACGATATCTGCGCGCGACTCGCCCAGATATCGGGCGCGTTCCTCCGTGTCCAGGCCGACGCCGGCGCCAGTGCCGTGCAGCTGTTCGACTCGTGGGTGGGTGCGTTGCCCCTCGCCGACTACGAGCGGTACGTCCGGCCCCACTCCGCCACCGCCCTCGCCGCGGTCGCCGATCTCGACGTCCCGCGCATCCACTTCGGCGTCGGCACGGGCGAGCTGCTGCGGGCCATGGGGTCGGCCGGCGCTGAGGTCGTCGGGGTCGACTTCCGAGTCTCCCTGACCGAGGCGGTCCGTCGCCTCGGGCCGCGGTATGCGATCCAGGGCAACCTCGACCCGGCGGTCCTCTTCGCACCGTGGCCGGCGATCGAGGAGCAGGTCCGCCGCGTGGTCGCCGAGGGCCGGCAAGCGCCGGGCCATATCTTCAACCTCGGCCACGGGGTGCTTCCCGAGACCGACCCGGACGTCCTGACGCGCGTCGTCGATCTGGTGCACGAAGCGTCGGCTCGCTGAGGCCAAAGTGGCCGCGCATCCCCTGCCTGCGCGGCCACCTCAGCCTGGTCGGCGGGTCAGCGCGCACCGGCTCCGGCGGTCTCCGGCTCGCGCTGCCCGGTTTCGCCGGCGACCGGCCCTCCAACCGACTCCCCATGCAGAGCTTCGGAGCCGGCCGTCGGACCGGATTGGGTCGATGCCTCGGACGTTGTCGCCGGGTTCTGAGCGGCCCCCTCGCCTGGTCCACCCGGGCCGGATGTCCCGCCGTCGGAACCGCCCGGACCACCCGGACCCTCGTCCGGAGCGGACCCGCCACCCGGGCCTCCGGAACCCGACGCCGGGGGTGCCCACGACGCATACCCGGTCTGCGGCTGACGCGCGGTGCCGCGTCGTCTCCACCACCAGATCACCGGAGCGGCCAGGAGGCCCAGCAGCACGACGAAGGGCAGAATCGCCCCGACCACGGTCAGGAGCCCGCTGCCAGCTCCCAGGAACGCCTTCCAGCCCGCCTTGAGACCGCCGAGGAAACCGGTACCGGCCTCCTCCGGCACAACGACGTTGGCGGCGGTCACCAGAGTGGCCGTGATGGTCGACATGGCGACCTTCTTGTCGAGGGCGTTGAGCTGTGCCTGCAACGAGTCCAGGTCGGCCTGCCGGCGCGATATTTCTGTCTCCAGCGAGACGATCTGGTTGAGATCGGTGGCCTTGCCGAGCAGCGCTCGCAGCTGGTCGAGACCGGCCTTCATCGTCGCGATCCGCGACGAGGTGTCGACATACGTCGACGTCACGTCCCGCGCAGACGAGGCCCGTTGCACGGTAGTTCCGAGCTTGCCGAGGTCGTCGACGACACGGTCGAGGGTGTCGGAGGGCACGGCCAGTGTCAGCGAGGAGCGGCTGCCTTGCTTGTCGATCGACCCGTCGCTCGCGGGCACCGCTGAGCTGTTCTCGGAGACGACCATGCCGCCGGCCGCGACGGCGATCTGGCGGGCCTGCGCCGCCCTCGCCTCGACGTCGTCGACCTGCACCTGCAGAGAGGCGGTCCGGACCAGCTTGTCGGCAGCGGCGATGTCCGCCGGGGAGGCCGGGCTCGATCCCTTGGCCGAGCTGCCCGAGCCGGCCACTGTCCCGCCCGACGCGGACGGGTCCGCCAGCTGCTGACCGTCGGACGCAGCGCCCGGCGCCGAAGCGTCCGCGCCGGGGGCACCCATTTCCGGGCTCGCCGGCCCGACGGCGCTGGAGTCCACGCCGGGCGCGCTCGACGCCGAGCTGCCTCCCGAGGACGAACAGGCCCCCAGGGCGAGGACGGCGAGGAAGCCGGCGCCCGCGGCAGCGACCCGACGGCGGTGGCGGACAGGGGACACGGCATACCTCCTGGCTGGCAGTGCGTGGTCACCCGTCAGGACACTCGAACGCCCCGGACCGTTGCATAACGGTTCGGCTGCGACAGTGGACCCATGTCCGGTGCCACCGTCGCCGTGGTCGGGGGCGGAATCGCCGGGCTGGCAGCGGCCTGGGAACTGGTGCGGGAGGACGACATTCGGGTCGTCGTGCTCGAGGCCGGCGCGTCGGTGGGCGGCAAACTTCGCTCGGCCGAGGTGGCCGGCCACGTGGTCGACGTCGGAGCAGAGTCGATGCTGGCCCGCCGTCCCGAAGGGGTCGGCCTGGCCGAAGAGCTGGGTCTCGGCGGCGCGGTGACCCACCCCAACCGAGTGCCTGCCGCCGTCTGGAGCCGCGGCCGTCGGTGGCCGCTGCCGCCCGGAACGGTGATGGGCGTCCCGACCGATCCGTCGACCGCCGCCGGCGTCCTCACGCCCGACGAGGTCGCCCGGGCCGCCGCCGAGCGCGTGGGAGAACCCGTGACGGGGGACGTCTCCGTCGGCGACTTCGTTGCGGACCGCTTCGGCGACGCTGTTGTCGACCGGCTCGTCGAACCACTGCTCGCCGGCGTGTACGCGGGTCACGCTCGCCGACTGTCCCTGCGCGTCACCGTCCCCGCGCTGTGGTCGGCGGCGACCAGCGGAGAGCCGCTGGTCGGCCGCCAGATCGACAGCGAGAGCGGGGGACCGCTCTTCGCCGGCTATCGGGGCGGCCTGGCGGCCCTCGCCGGCGACGTCGCGTCGGTCCTTGTTGGTCGAGGCGTGGACATCCGCACCAACGCGACCGTCCGAGAGCTGTCTCGATGCTCCGACGGCTGGCGGCTCACGGTCGGACCAACGACCAGCGCAGTACAGCTCCACGTCGACGGCGTCGTGCTGGCTGCGCCGGCGACGCCGACCGGGCGGCTCCTGCGGACGACGGTCCCGGTGGCTGCGCGCCTCCTCGAGGGGGTCGAGTATGCGTCGGTCGCCGTCGTCACGCTGGCGCTGCCCCGCTCTGCCCGGGGCCGGCTCGACGGCTCCGGCTTCCTCGTCCCACCGGTCGAGCCACTCACCATCAAGGCCGCCACCTTCAGCTCGACGAAGTGGGCGTGGCTCGACGCCGCCGCTCCGGACGTCGCGTTCCTCCGCGCCTCTCTGGGACGGGCCGGTGAGGTTACCGTCCTCCAGCGCGAGGACGCGGACCTCCTGAGGACGGTGGTCGCGGACCTGCGGACGGTTCTCGGACCGGACCTGCCCGAACCGATCGACGCCCACGTCCAGCGCTGGGGCGGCGCCCTACCCCAGTACGCCGTCGGCCATCTGGACCGCATCTCCGCGGTCCTCGAGGCCGTCGCTGGGCAGCCCGCTTTGGGAGTGGCCGGTGCCGCGTGCGAGGGCGTCGGCATACCCGCGTGCGTTGCGTCTGGGCGGCGGGCAGCCCGCGAGGTGCTCACCAAGGTCCGCCAGCGACAATGAGCGCATGACCGACCGACCGACCCGCAAGCCCGCCCCTTCGCACGTTCGGGCGATCAACGACTCGATCCGGTATGCGATGTGGTCGGTCTTCGCCTCGGTGCAGCCGCTGGGAGAGGATCGCGAGAAACTCTCTAGCGAGGCCGCCGCCCTACTGGCGGACCTTGAGGCCGAGGACGTCGTGGTGCGGGGCGTCTACGACGTGGCAGGTTTGCGCGCCGACGCGGACCTGATGATCTGGTGGCACGCCGAGACCATCGAGCAGCTGCAGTCGGCCTACCACCGGTTCCTCCGCACGGAGCTCGGCGCCGCCCTCGAACCGGTGTGGTCGGTGGCTGCGCTGCACCGTCCGGCGGAGTTCAACAAGAGCCACGTCCCGGCATTCCTCGCGGGGGAGGAGCCGCGGGCGTACGTCTGCGTCTACCCGTTCGTGCGGTCCTATGACTGGTACCTACTCGAGGACGCCGAGCGCCGCGACATGCTGGTCGAGCACGGCCAGCTGGCCCGCGGCTACCCGGACGTCCGCGCCAACACCGTCGCGTCCTTCGCCCTCGGCGACTACGAGTGGGTACTCGCCTTCGAGGCCGACGAGCTGCACCGCATCGTCGACCTCATGCGCGACTTGCGTGCCTCACAGGCCCGCCGGCACGTCCGCGAGGAGGTGCCGTTCTACACCGGAACGCGCACCTCGATCGAGGACGTCGTCGCGAACCTCCGGTGATCAGTTCTGACTCTTCGGCTCGAGCCGCAGGCTGATCGAGTTGATGCAGTAACGCTGGTCGGTCGGCGTCGCATACCCCTCGCCCTCGAACACGTGCCCGAGGTGCGAGCCGCAGTTCTTGCAGCGGACCTCGGTACGCACGCTCCCGAACGACCGGTCCTCGATGTACTCGACGCGGTCCTCGGCGAGCGGCGCAAAGAACGACGGCCAGCCGCAGTGTGACTCGAACTTGGTGTCGCTCCGGAACAGCTCGGCACCGCACGCGCGGCAGGAGTAGACGCCTTCGGTCTTCGTGTCGGTGTACTCGCCCACGAACGGCCGTTCGGTACCCGCCTCTCGCAGGACGTGGAACTCGGCCGGCGACAGCTCGGCGCGCCACTCGTCGTCGCTCTTAGCCACGGGGTACGCGGTGCCGCTCGGGTCGGTCGACGGAAGGGTCTTATGGCTGAACAGGCTCACCTGGTCTCCTCAGGATCGGGTCGTGGGGGTCGCACCCTGGTCAACAACCAGGGTGCGACCGGCGTTCCCGTCGAGTCATCGGCTCACCTCGAGAGGCGCCGAGACCTGCCCGCCGTCCGGTGCGCGGACCACGATCTGGTGCTGTCCGGCGGACGTGGCCGCCGGGACGACGACCTTCGCCTGCGCATACCCGGAGGCGTCCGTCGCCAGTGTTCCCATGGCGGTCACCCCGTCGAGCGACACGGTCAGCGTGGCGCTGGGCGACCATCCGAACAGCTCGACCTTCACGTGCTTGCCTGCCTTGACCTTGGGCGGCGACAGCACCACGGTGCCGAGGCTGACCTTGACGGTCAGCGTCGCGGACGCCGAGGCGCCGTCGACGGCCGACGTCGCGGTGACGGTATGCGTGCCGAGTCCGGTCGCGGAGCTGATCGGGAGGGCCAACGACGCCGATCCGGCGGCGTCGGTGGTGACGGTGCCGATGGTGGTGCCGTCCAGGGCGAGCGTGAAGGTGCGGTTCGGGTACCAACCGGCCAAGCGCACGGTCGTCGTGTCACCGACGAAGACCCCCGCCGGGTCCAGGCTCAGCGTGCCCTGCCGGATCGTCGGCCGGATGCGGACGACCTGCGGGTCGTGGTCGGACGCCTGGTCGGACAACTCGGCGTTGTTGTGGATGACCTGGTACTGGACGTCGGTCACCGGCTTGGTCACGAAGATGTGGTCGAGGACCTGGCTGATTCCGTTGAACACGTAGGTGTACCGCTGGTTCTCCGGCAGTGTCGTGATGAGATCGGTGAGCGTCGCACCGTTGTCGGTCACCCGAAGGATCGGTGCGGAGAACTGGTAGTCGTTGAAGTCGCCGGCGAGCACGACGTTGGCGTTGGCGTCGGCCGCCAGCACCTGCTTGACGAAGGCGTTCAGCGTCGCCGCCTGCTCGAGCCGTTGCACCTCAGACGCTCGGATCGGTGGCTGGAACCGGCCGTCGGCGCTCTGGTCGCCGCCCTTGGAGTTGAAGTGGTTGGCCACGACGATGACCTTGCGTCCCTGGAAGAGGAACTCGCCGGCCAGTGGCTTTCGCGAGGCGTTCCAGGCGGCGTTGGTCGGGTCCACCCGGCCGGGGTTCACGCTGAGGGACGCCGTCCCGTCGGCGGATGTGGAGACCGTCACCGCGGTCGTGGAGTCGCCCGGTGTGTTGGGTACCAGCGTTACCTTGTCCGCGTTGTAGAGGAACGCCGAACGGATGTTGCCGCCGGGCTCGCCTCCGTCCAGATCGTTGACCGGGTTGATCTGGGCCCACGCGTAGGTGGGTCCGCCGGCGTCCTTGATCTTCGCGGTGAGTATCGAGAGGGTCTGGTCCGCCGCGACGGTGCCGTCGTCCGTGGGGCCGTTGTTGTCCTGGATCTCCTCGAGCGCCACGATGTCGGGCTGGGCGAGGTTCTTGACGACGCCCTCCGCCAGCCGGATGAACTTGCTCTCGGGGTCCCGAGGGTCGAGGTTCTCGACGTTGTACGTGGCGATGGCCAGCTGGTCGTCGGCCTGCGCCGTCGCGGACGTGGGTTGGAGGTGGTTGTCGATGTACGTACCCAGTGTGGTCGCCGCGATGGTGTAGCCGCCGAACCTCGACCAGTCCACCGGACCGGTCGTGGCGCCCTGAAGGACGTCGCCGACGTTGGCCGCGGGTACCGAACCGTTGGCGGGGATGATGAGCATTCGGCCGGACGGCGTCTCGGTGTAGCTCTTGAGATAGGTGCCGCCGCGTGGCGTACGCAGCTCGTCGGGCTTGGTCGTCACGTAGATCTCGCGGAACTGCGTCAGGCCGGGGCCGACGACACGCGCGTCGTTGACGGTGACGAGCATCCCCTCGTGCGCCTCCCAGAACTCGAGCGTGGAGCGGGAGGGGTCGACGGTCGTGATCGACTCGACGTTGGTGGTACCGGCCGGCAACGGCGGCACATAGGTGTCCGGAACGGTCGTCGGGGTGATGATGAGCGGTGGTGGCAGGGTGTTGCCCTTGCTGACGACCGTCACCGCCGTGGCGTTGATCTCGGTGACGGACAGGCTGGTCGTGGTCGCCAGCGTCGTGCCGTCGGACAGGTCGTAGAAGTCGTTGACCCGTCCGGTCACGACGACCGAGTCGCCGACAGTGGCCCGAAGGTCGGTGAAAACGAAGATCCCGGACGACGCCGCCGGCCGCGAGGGGTCGGGGTCCGGCTGCTGAATCCAGAACCCCCCGCTGCTCCCGATCGACCGCACGGCGGTGACGATGCCGGCGACCCGCTCGACGACGTTGCCGCGCTCAGGCGAGAGGAACCCGCTGCCCTGGATGTCCTGGATCGTCTTCGGCCCCGGGATGCACTCCGGCGGAGTCGGGCTGGCCGAGCAGTCGACCGGCGGCGGAGCGACCACCGGGGGAGCCTTCGGTGTGGGGCTGGCTACGGTGAAGTCTGCGGCGTTGTTCCCGGTGTTCGCGAACGGCTCGAGGGTGCGCTGAGCGGAGCTCGTGCTGCTGAGCGTGCCGGTCGGACCGGACCCGGCGAAGTCGTTGGTGCCGGCGCCGTACCCGACGAAGTCGACGACCGACAGGGCCCTGTCGCAGTCGCCGCCGCAGCCGAGGGTCGTCTGGTTGTTCACGAGCGCCACCTTTCCCGCCCCACCGGCCATGGGGATCGTGCCGGTGACCTCCGGCGAGGGCAGCGGCGTCGTCCCACCCGCTCCCGCCGCTTCCTGGATGAGCAGGAACGACTTGGCCGGAACCGATCCGGTGAGGTTGGTGCGCTGCCACGAGCTCCCCGTGGTCGCCGCATACTGCACCGACCACGTCGACACGTCGACCGGTGCCTCGCTGTTGTTGTACAGCTCGATGAAGTCGTTCTGGTACGTCGCGCCGGTGTTGCCGCCACCGCCGTACACCTCGCTGATCACCACGGGCGAGGTGACGTCCACCCCCGAAGCGGAAGGCGCAGCCGTGACGAGGGCTGTAGTCCCGACGAGCGGAAGCAGGGCGAGCGCGGCGAGGCGGCGCAGGGACGAAGACCGCGACGACGACAACGACACAAAGCGCTCCGAATATCGGTGGTTAACGGAGAGGAGCCGCGGCGGGGTAGCGCGGGAATCGCAGAAACCTAGCCGGGCCTCCCGACGTGACGCGAGGCATACGAGGTAAACAGCGGGTCAAGATTCCCGCCCGGCTTTCTGTCTAGGCTGGCGGGCATGGCCGCCAAGGACGCGACGACGGTGGAGGTTCCGGGTCCCGACGGTGTGCGCGAGGTGCGCATCTCCAGTCCTGACCGAGAGCTCTGGCCGCGGACCGGCATCACCAAGCTCGAGCTGGCGGAGTACTTCGTGCGCGTCGGCTCCTGGTTCATGCCGATTGTGGGACGCCGCCCGATCACGCTGCAGCGGTTTCCCACGGGGATCGACGGCGAAGAGTTCTTCGCCAAGAACCCCCCTCGTGGTGTCCCTGAGTACGCGCAGACCGTCACCTTGACCTACCCGTCCGGACGGAAGCACCCGCAGCTGGTCCTCAACGAGCTGGCCGTGGCCGTGTGGGCGGTGCAGATGAACACCATCACGATCCACCCCTGGCCGGTGAGCGTGACGGGCACGAAGGGCGACACCGACAACCCGGACGAGCTGCGCATCGACCTGGACCCGCAGCCCGGCTGCGACTTCCACGACGCCGCGACCGCCGCCCTCACCCTCCGAGACGTCCTCGCGGAGCTGGCCATCACCGCATACGCGAAGACCTCAGGCAACCGTGGCGTCCATGTGCACGCCCGGATCGAGCCGACCCACGAGTTCCTCGACGTCCGGCACGGGGTCATCGCCGTCGCCCGCGAGCTCGAGCGGCGGCTGCCCGAGCTGGTCACGACGTCGTGGTGGAAAGAGGAGCGCGGCGAAAGGGTGTTCGTCGACTTCAACCAGGCCAACCGCGACCGGACCATCGCCTCGGCGTTCAGTCCGCGTCCGATTCCCGGTGCGCCGGTGAGCATGCCGGTGGCGTGGGACGACCTCACCGACGTCACCCCGGCCGACTTCACCGTCCGCACGGTGCCTGGGATCGTCGCCGAGTCGAAGGATCCGTGGGCGTCGATGCCCGACTCGGTCGGCACCATCGACGGCGCTCTGGAGTGGTGGGAGCGCGACGTGTCCGACGGCCTGCCCGAGCTGAACTTCCCGCCCGACTACCCGAAGATGCCGGGCGAGCCGCCGCGCGTACAGCCGTCCAAGAAGAAGTACGAGGACGACGCCGAGTACCTGCCGGACGAAGGCGGCTACTTGCGCGACACCCCCGAGGAGCCGCCGGGCGGCTGGGACTCCCCGCACCGCCGGCGTCGCCGCTAGGTAACCTCATGAAGTTCTGCGCTTCGCTCCGATACTTCGCGGGGACCTCGAACAGACCTCAGCCGGAGGTCAGCACCTCGGCCAGGTCGTATGCGGGTGCGCGCTCGACCTGGTCGAGCCGGCACGACGTCGGCTCGCGGTCCGGTCGCCACCGCAGGAAGGTCACGGCGTGTCGGAACCGCATCCCCTCCATCTGGTCGAAGGCCACCTCGACCACCCGCTCGGGCCGGACCGGCACGTAGGCGACGTCCTTGGCCGAGGAGAAGCGCGACCGGTCGGTCTCGGCGGCCATCGGCTTGCCCTCGTCGTCGCGGATCACCAACGGCTCGAACTCGTCGACCAGCTCCAGCCGCCGCGTCTGGGTGAACGCCGCGATCCCGCCGACGCCGACGAGCTTGTCCTCGCCGTCCACGTCCGTATAGAGCCCGAGCAGGAGCGACCCCACGCCCTGGCCGGACTTGTGGACGCGGTACCCGTAGACGACCGCGTCCGCCGTGCGGGCGTGCTTGACCTTCAGCATCGTTCGCTTGCCCGGCGCGTATGCCTGCTCCAGCGGCTTGGCGACGACCCCGTCGAGTCCGGCGCCCTCGAACCGCTCGAACCAGTCGCGGGCGACCTCCGCGTCGGTGGTCACCTGGGTGAGGTGCACCGGGTCCTGCTCCCGGAGGTTTGGCAGCGCCTTCTCAAGTCGGGAGCGGCGTTCCCGGAACGGCAGGTCCATCAGCGACTCCTCGCCCAGCGCCAGCAGGTCGAAGCAGACCAGCTCGGCCGGCGTCTCCTGGGACAACTTGCGAATCCGCGACTCCGCCGGGTGGATGCGTTGTGAAAGGTGCTCCCACTGGAGCCGCTCCTCACCGGGCGGGCCGCTGCGGACGACGATCTCGGCGTCGATGACGCACTTGTCGGGCAGCAGCCGCTTGACGTTGGAGACGACCTCGGGGAAGTACGGCGTGAGTGGTCGGCTGCCCCGACTGGCCAGCTCGACATCGTCGCCGTCGCGCACGACCACGCAACGGAACCCGTCCCACTTCGGCTCGTAGACCAGTCCTCCGGCGACGCTGTCGGCGTCAGGG
>JBKPKI010000219.1:0-1273 GCA_046731055.1 Actinomycetota bacterium
TGCTCTTCACGGAACGGGACGTCGTCGCCGACCTCGCGGGCACCGACGTGGCTGTGGACCGTGCCGAGCGCGTCGAGCGGGTCGTCAAGGCTGAGGGAGCGGAGGCTCACCGAACCGACCGAGCTGCCGGGTCTGCCACTGGCGTGGACACCGCCGCGGAGGCCGTGGCTCTGGACGTCCTCGTCCGCGCCCACAGGCGCCCGCGAGGCGAGTCAGCACTGGCCCGCTAGGGTCCGGGCGTGCCCTCGGTCCCGCCCGCGCCCCCCATCCGCGGCGTGATCTTCGACTTCCACCACACGCTCGCCCACGCGGGCGACCCGGCCGTGTGGCTCGACCAGGCCTGGTCGGATCTCGGCCGCGCGGGAGACCCGGTCACCGCGCTCGGGGCGCGGACGCATACCGAAGCCGTGGAGTTCCTCGACCAGCTGTGGGAGTCCGCTCGGGTCGTCGACCCGGAAAGCGAGCGCGACCTCGACTCGAGTCGGCACCGGGCGGTGTTCGACCAGGTCGTCGCCGAAGCGCCGGGCATCGACCCAGACCTGGCCGACGCCCTGTACCAGATCATGCACCGACAGTGGGACGTCTACGACGACGTGCTTCCAGTGTTGGCGGCGTTGCGCGACAAGGGGATTCGCGTGGCGATGCTGTCCAATGTCGGTTTCGACCTCACGCCCACCCTGGAACGAACTGGCGTCCATGCCCTCATCCACGGCGCGGTGCTGTCGCATGCCGTCGGTGTCGTGAAACCGGACCCGGGCATCTTCCGACGGGCGCTCGACATCCTTGAGCTGCCCGCCTCGGACGTCCTCATGGTCGGCGATGCCTGGCGCGACGACGCTGGGGCAGCCGCCCTCGGCATCCGGACCCTCATCCTGCCGCGCACCGACGATCCCTCGCACGGGCTGGAGCTGGTGCTGCGCCTCGTGTGAGTGCTTCGGCGTCGCGGATGTGAGGATGGGTGGGTGCTTGACGTCGTCCTCGCCCAGCAGCTGCGCGCCGCCGGACTGGCTTGGGAACCAAAGCCCGGCGACCGGTTCGTCCTGCCGCTGCCCGACATGAAGGACGAGGTGTTCATCCTCAGCAACGTCATCGCCGACGTGCACCGGTTCGAGAACGGCAACGTCATCGGCTTCAACGGCACCACGGAGTGGGCCCTCGACAGCGTCGAGCAGGACGACGTGGTCTGGCTGCCGCGCGAGGAGCAGCTCCGGGACCTCCTCGGCGCGGCATTCGTCCGGCTCGAGACCGTCACCGGCGGGTATGCGGTGACGGC
>JBKPKI010000220.1:0-5365 GCA_046731055.1 Actinomycetota bacterium
TCGACGGTGACGTCGCCGCCCTGGGGGTAGAGCGCCGCCAGCCGGTCGAGGTTGACGACCTGGTACTCGACGCGGAACGGGTTGGTGAACCCGCGCAGCTTCGGCAGCCGCATGTGCAGCGGCATCTGGCCGCCCTCGAACCGCTCGGGGATCTGGTTGCGCGCCTTGCTGCCCTTGGTGCCGCGGCCGGCGGTCTTGCCCTTGGAGCCGTCACCGCGACCGACCCGGGTCTTGGGCGTGTGCGCCCCCGGCGCCGGGCGCAGGTGGTGGACCTTGAGCGTCGCGCCCTCCTGGACCTTCTTCTCGGGCTTCTTCTCGGTGGTGTCAGCCATGGATCACTCCATCTCTTCCACGGCGACGAGGTGCGTCACGGTGCGGACCATGCCCCGAATCTCAGGACGGTCCTCCTTGACGACGACGTCGCCGATGCGCTTGAGACCGAGGCTGCGCAGCGTCTCGCGGTGGTTGCGCTTGCCGCCGATCTCCGATCGGGTCTGGGTCACCTTGAGGCGCGGCATCAAGCACCCGCCCCGCTGCTGGCCACCTGGCGGTCGGCGCGCTCGCGCTGTTCCTGGCGGCCGGCCGCCTGCGCCCGGAGCATCGCCGCCGGAGCGACCTCCTCCAGGCTCAGGCCACGACGGGCGGCGACGGCTTCAGGCCGCTCCAGGCTGCGCAGCGCCTCGACCGTCGCGTGGACGATATTGATGGCGTTGCTCGACCCGAGCGACTTGCTAAGGACGTCGTGGATGCCGGCGCAGTCGAGCACGGCGCGGACCGGGCCACCGGCGATGACACCGGTACCGGGCGACGCCGGGCGCAGCATGACGACGCCGGCTGCGGCCTCACCCTGCACCGGATGCGGGATGGTGCCCTGGATCCGCGGGACGCTGAAAAACGCCTTCTTGGCCTCCTCGACACCCTTGGCAATGGCGGCGGGCACCTCTTTGGCCTTGCCGTAGCCGACGCCGACGGTGCCGTCACCATCGCCGACGACGACGAGGGCGGTGAAGCTGAAGCGACGGCCACCCTTGACGACCTTGGCGACGCGGTTGATCGTCACGACCCGCTCGACGTACTGGCTCTTCTCCCCGGAGTCGCGGGAGTCGCGCCCCGAACGACCATCGCGGCCGTCGCGGCCGCCCCGGCGGTCGCCCCGGTCTCCGGTCCGGTCATTGCTTCCGGCCGCCGGGCCGGTGCCTCGACGCTGTGGTCCGGGCATCAGATGGTCCTCATCTCAAACGTATGGGTATGCGCGTGCAGGCTGGTCATAAGGACAGGCCTCCCTCGCGGGCGCCGTCGGCGATCGCCGCGACTCGGCCGTGGTACTTGTTTCCACTGCGATCAAAGACGACCGCCTCGATGCCGGCGGCCTTTGCGCGGTCGGCGATGACCTCGCCCACTCGCTTCGCCTTGGCCGTCTTGTCGCCGTCGAACGAGCGCAGGTCAGCCTCCATCGTCGATGCGGAGGCCACGGTGCGGCCCGCGGTGTCGTCGACGATCTGGACGAACAGGTGCCGGCTCGACCGCGACACGACGAGGCGCGGACGCTCTGATGTGCCGCTGATCCGCTTGCGGCCGCGGATGTGTCGACGGACCCGCGCAGCGGCCTTGCTCCGGCCGCGCTTGATCGTTCCGCTCAGATTCGTTGCCATCACTTACTTCCCGGCCTTTCCGACCTTGCGGCGGATGTGCTCACCCGCATACCGCACGCCCTTGCCCTTGTACGGGTCAGGTTTGCGCAGCTTGCGGATGTTCGCTGCTACCTCGCCGACCTGCTGCTTGTCGATGCCTTGCACCGAGAACCGGGTGGGGTTCTCCACGGCGAAGGCGATGCCGTCGGGAGCGTCCACGGTGATCGAGTGGCTGTAGCCGAGCGAGAACTCGAGGCTCCCGCCCTTGTTGACCACGCGATACCCGGTGCCGTGGATCTCCATCTTCTTCTCGTATCCGTCGGTGACGCCGACGACCATGTTGTTGATGAGGGACCGGGTCAGGCCGTGCAGCGAACGCGCCTCGCGCTCGTCGTTGGGCCGCTGGACCTCCACCGCACCGTCGTCGCCGCGGCCTACGGAGATCGGCTCGGGGACGGTGAGGCTGAGCGCGCCCTTCGGGCCCTTGACGGTGACGGCCTGGCCGTCAATGGTGACATCGACGCCTGAGGGCACAGTGACCGGAAGTCGTCCGATTCGAGACATCTCGCTCCCCCTTACCAGACGTAGGCGAGGACTTCCCCGCCCACACCCTTCTGGGCCGCCTGCTTGTCGGTCAGGAGGCCCGACGACGTGGAGATGATCGCCACGCCCAGGCCACCGAGCACCTTGGGCAGGTTGGTGGACTTCGCGTAAACCCGCAGACCGGGCTTGCTCACGCGGCGGACGCCGGCGATGGAGCGCTCCCGGTTGGGGCCGTACTTGAGGTCGATGGTCAGCGTCTTGCCGACTTCAGCGTCCTCGACCTTCCAGCCGGCGATGTAGCCCTCGGTCTGGAGGATCTCGGCGATGTGGGACTTCAGCTTCGAGAACGGCATGGAGACCTCGTCGTGGTGCGCCGAGTTGGCGTTCCGGACGCGGGTCAGCATGTCCGCAATCGGGTCGGTCATGGTCATGTGGGCTTCGGGCCCTTCCTCACCGCGGTTTCACGATGCATACCTCGTATGCGTCGTGACCTTCGGTGTTAGTGCTTGTCGATTACCAGGAAGACTTCGTGACGCCAGGGAGCTCGCCGCGGTGAGCCATCTCCCGCAGGCAGATCCGGCACAGGCCGAACTTGCGGTAGACGGAGTGCGGCCGGCCGCAGCGCTGGCAGCGCGTGTAGGCCCGGACCTTGAACTTCGGCTTCGCGTTGGCCTTGTTGATGAGCGCGGTCTTGGCCATTCTCAGTTCTCCCTGAAGGGGAAGCCGAGCGCCTTGAGCAGCGCGCGCCCCTCCTCGTCGTTGGTCGCCGTCGTCACGACGGTGATGTCCATGCCCCGGACGCGGTCGATCCGGTCCTGGTCGATCTCGTGGAACACCGACTGCTCGGTGAGGCCGAAGGTGTAGTTGCCCTGACCGTCGAACTGTCGCGGCGACAGACCGCGGAAGTCACGGATCCGGGGCAGTGCGAGGGTGACCAGCCGGTCGAGGAACTCCCACATCCGGTCGCCGCGCAGTGTCGCGTGCGCGCCGATCGGCATCCCCTCGCGCAACTTGAACTGCGCGATCGACTTGCGGGCCTTGGTGATCACCGGCTTCTGACCGGTGATCGCCGACAGGTCGCGGACGGCGCCGTCGATGAGCTTGCTGTCCTTGGCCGCGTCGCCGACACCCATATTGACGACGACCTTGACGACGCCCGGCACCTGCATGGCGTTCCCGTACGAGAACTGCTGCTGCAGAGCCGGCTTGATGTCGTCGCGGTAGCGCTGCTTGAGCCGGGGCGACGTTCGAGTCTCGGTGGTGCGCTCGATCTCGGTGACGGTCATCACAGGTCCTTACCGGAGCGCACGGCCACGCGGATGCGGTTGACCTTCTGCCGACCGTTGCGCTCCACGGTCTCGACGCGGGTCTTGATCCGCGTCGGCTTCTTCGAGTCCGGGTCCACGACCGCCACGTTGCTCACGTGGATCGGGGCCTCGGTGTGCACGAGACCACCGGTGCGCGTGCCGCGAGCGGTCGCGCCGGCCTTCTCGTGCTTGGTGACCCGGTTGATGCCCTCGACGAGGACGCGCTGCGTGTCGGGGTAGACCGCGATGACCTTGCCCTGCTTGCCCCGGTCGCCGCCGTTCTTCTGGCTGCGGCCCGAGACGACCTGGACCAGGTCACCCTTCTTGATGCGCATGGAGTGCGTACCCATCAGAGCACCTCCGGTGCGAGCGAGATGATCTTCATGAACCGCTTTTCGCGCAGCTCGCGGCCGACGGGGCCGAAGATGCGGGTACCGCGGGGGTCGCCGTCGGGCTTGAGGATGACGGCGGCGTTCTCGTCGAACTTGATGTACGAGCCGTCGGCCCGCCGGCGCTCCTTGACGGTGCGCACGATGACAGCCTTGACGACGTCGCCCTTCTTGACGTTGCCCCCGGGGATCGCGTCCTTGACCGTCGCGACGATGGTGTCGCCGATTCCGGCATACCGGCGACCGGACCCGCCGAGCACCCGGATGCAGAGGATCTCCTTGGCACCCGTGTTGTCGGCGACCCGTAGACGGGACTCTTGTTGGATCATCGTTGGATCACTTTGCCTTTTCGATGATTTCGACGACGCGCCAGCGCTTGGTGGCCGACAGCGGGCGGGTCTCCATGATCAGGACGCGGTCGCCGACGCCCGCAGCGTTGGCCTCGTCGTGGGCGTTGATCTTGCTGCTGCGGCGCAGGACCTTGCCGTACAGCGCGTGCTTCACCCGGTCCTCGACCTCGACGACGACGGTCTTGTCCATCTTGTCGCTGACGACGTAGCCCTGCCGCGTCTTGCGGTGGCTGCGCTCCTGGGCGGCCGCCTGCTCAACCACGTTGGCGGTCTCCTGCTCGCTCATGACTCGTCCTCGGTCTTCTTCTTCTTCGACTTCTTCTCGGCCTTCTTCGCCTTCTTGTCCGCCTTGGCGTCCTTCACCTCGGCGGCAGCGGCGGCCGCCTGCTTGGCCGGAGGCAGCCCGATGCCGAGCTCGCGCTCGCGCATCTCGGTGTAGATCCGGGCGATGTCCTTGCGGACGGCGCGCAGCCGGCCGTGGTTGTCCAGCTGGCCCGTGGCCGACTGGAAGCGGAGGTTGAACAGCTCTTCCTTGGCCTTCTTCAGCTCGTCGACGAGGCGGTCGTCGTCGAACCCCCGCAGGTTCTCGGAGGCCAGGTCCTTGGTCCCGACGGCCATCAGATGTCACCACCTTCACGACTCACGAACCGGCACTTCATCGGCAGCTTGTGCATGGCCAACCGCATCGCCTCTCGGGCGACAGGCTCGGACACGCCGGACAGCTCGAACATGACGCGACCCGGCTTGACGTTGGCGATCCACCACTCGGGCGAACCCTTGCCGGAACCCATCCGGGTCTCGGCCGGCTTCTTGGTGAGCGGCCGGTCTGGGTAGATGTTGATCCACACCTTGCCGCCACGCTTGATGTAGCGGGTCATCGCGATACGCGCCGACTCGATCTGCCGGTTGGTGACGTATGCGGGCTCCAGCGCCTGGATCCCGTAGTCGCCGAAGGCGATGCGGGTGCCGCCCGTAGCAGCACCCGAGCGACCCGGGTGATGCTGCTTGCGGTGCCTGACTCGACGGGGAATCAACATGGCTCAGCCCTGCTCGTTCTGGACGGCCGCGGCGGCTTCAGGCGCCTGGGCGGCGACGGTCTCCTGGGTCTCGGCCCCGACGACCGGCGCGGCGTTCTCGGCCGCGTC
>JBKPKI010000221.1:0-2148 GCA_046731055.1 Actinomycetota bacterium
AGCCGGAGCTGCAGATCACCGACGACGACGTCCTCGTGCCGGTGGCCGGGATCCTCGACGTCCTCGACAACTACGCCTTCGTCCGCACATCGGGGTATCTGCCGGGGCCCAACGACGTCTATGTCCCGCTCGGCCTCGTAAAGCGGTATTCGCTGCGGAAGGGCGACGCGGTCACCGGGTCGATCAAGGCGCCCCGCGACGGCGAGCAACCCCAGAACGGCTCCGGCGGGCGGCAGAAGTTCAACGCGCTGGTCCGGCTCGACACCATTAACGGGCTGCAGCCGGACCAGACCAGGACGCGGGTCGAGTTCGGGAAGCTCACCCCTCTCTATCCGCAGGAGCGGCTCCGTCTCGAGACCGAGACGAGCCTCCTCACGACCCGGGTCATCGATCTCGTCGCACCGATCGGCAAGGGCCAGCGCGGTCTCATCGCCGCGCCCGCCAAGACCGGCGCGACCACGGTGCTGCAGACCATCGCCAACGCGATCACGCAGAACAACCCGGAGTGCCACCTCATGGTCGTCCTCGTCGACGAGCGGCCCGAGGAGGTCACTGAGATGCAGCGCGCGGTGAAGGGCGAGGTCATCGCGTCCACCTTCGACCGGCCGGCCGACGACCACACCGGCGTCTCCGAGCTGTCCATCGAACGGGCCAAGCGGCTCGTCGAGCTGGGTCACGACGTCGTCGTCCTGCTCGACTCGATCACCAAGCTCGGGCGCGCGTACAACGTCACGGCACCGGCCTCCGGCCGGATTCTGCCCGGCGGGATCGAGCCGGCCGCCCTTTACGCGCCGAAGAAGTTCTTCGGCGCCGCCCGGAACATCGAGAACGGCGGTTCGCTGACCATTCTCGCGACCGCCCTCATCGAGACCGGCTCGTCGGCGGACGAGGCGATCCTCCAGGAGTTCACCGGCACCGGGAACATGGATCTGACGTTGGATCACGACCTCGCAGTCCGCCGGATCTTCCCCGCGGTCGACGTGAACGCGTCCGGCACCCGGCGTGAGGAGCTGCTCCTCGGGCCGGAGGAGCTGAAGATCGTGCACAAGCTGCGCCGCGTGCTCGGTGCCCTTGAGCCGCAGCAGGCGCTGGAGCTTCTCCTGGACCGGATCCGGCGTACCCGGACAAACATCGAGTTCCTGCGCCAGGTGCAGATGAGCTCGTCGGGTCGGCTGGACGGCGCCGACGACTGATCCGACGCTGGGGTGGAGGCCCAGGCGAGCGCTAGAGCGCTCGGATGTACCGCCATCGGGGAAGCCCGGGCCGCCGGAGCCCGGAATGCTCCTGCCCGCTCGCCCGTTTAGGGGATGTGTGCTCTCCTCTGGCACACTGACCCGCTGGACCGGTTCACGGCGATCAGGGCGCGAGAAGCCTGCCGACCCGGACCATCTGAGACCTGAGGAGCGTTTGTGAAGAAGGATCTGCACCCCAACTACGTGGAGACCACAGTGACCTGCACCTGTGGCAACACGTTCACCACCCGCAGCACGTCAGCGTCCGGCCAGATCCACGCCGACGTCTGCTCCCAGTGCCACCCGTTCTACACGGGCAAGCAGAAGATCCTCGACACCGGTGGCCGCGTCGCCCGGTTCGAGGCCCGCTACGGCAAGAAGGCCGCCGCCAAGTAGCTCTCCGGATCGCCGGTCCCGGCCTGGGTTCGCCCAGGTTTGGGGCCGGCGATCTCGTTGTATGCGTTCAGTCTCGTGAGGGAGGTGCCACCAGTGACGGACTCCGTGGTCGACAGCGGTCGCGCAGTGCTCGAGGAGTATGCCGACCTGGAACGGCGTCTCGCCGACCCCGAGGTGTTCGCCGACCAGGCCCTCGTCCGGACCCTCAACAAGCGGTACGCCGCACTCGGGCCGACCGTCACCGCATACCGGGCCGTCGAGAGTGCAGAAGGAGACCTCGCCGCCGCCCGCGAGCTCGCCACCGAGGACGCGTCGTTCGCGGCGGAGCTGCCGGCACTCCAGGAAACCGCCGAGGCGGCCCGGGAGCGCCTGCATCACCTGCTCGTTCCGCGCGACCCGGACGACGACCGCGACGTCATCCTCGAGGTCAAGGCGGGGGAGGGTGGCGAGGAGTCGGCGCTCTTCGCCGGCGACTTGCTCCGGATGTACCTGCGCTACGCCGAGAAGCACGGCTGGCGCG
>JBKPKI010000222.1:0-17026 GCA_046731055.1 Actinomycetota bacterium
TGGCCACGGTCGTCGACACCGCCTCGTACACCGTCGATCCCGTGATCGAGGAGGTCGTCAAGGTCCTGCCGCTCGTCCTCGTGGGCGTCCTCCTGGCGCGAGTGCGTCGACAGCTCGGCTTCACCGACTACCTGCTCGTCGGGGCGGCCACGGGGGCGGGATTCGGCCTGTTCGAGTCGCTGATGCGGTTCGGCACCGTGCGAGCGCTGACGACGTCGGTCGACGACGGTTATCTCGTCCAGGCGTCGTTGGGCGGAGCCGTGGTCGTGCCGCGGGTCGGCACCACCCTGACCGCGTGGCTGCCCGAGCCGACCAGCACCGAAGCGATCCTCGGTCCTGCGACCGGCGGCATCTCCCATCTCGCCTGGACCGCGCTCGCCGGCGCCGGAATCGGATGGTTCTGGCGCCGTCCCGGCGCCCGGAGATGGTGGGGTGTGGTCCCGGTGGCCTACGCCTGCGCCGACCACATGCTCTACAACTACGCCGTCATTACTGGCGCGGTCAGCGGTGGGCTGGCTCCGGTGAACGCCGTCGCCGGATGGGTGCACCAGCGCCTCGGCTTCTTCGTGCTCGCCGCCCTGGCCACGGCCGTCATCCTCGACCGCCTCACGCTGGCCTCCGACCGGGAAGCGCATCCCGAGGTCCTCCTCAGGGGAGAACGCACGGACGGACTTGAGATCCGTCCGTTGTGGCGGTTCGCGCGAGTGGCGCCACCATGGACGGCGCTCGTCGCGGGGCGGTTCGTCCTGAGCCGGCGCGCGGCGCTGTATGCGTCGGCGCTCGACCCTGCCGACCACCGACTCGTCGACCTCGTCGCCCAGACCCGCGCGGAGATGGATGGGGCGAGGGACCCGGCTCGCTGGGCGGAGGCGACGCGGGATGTGCCTGGCGGACCGGGCGCAGTGTTGGCGACGATCGGCCGCCTGCTGCGCGACTGGCGGGTCTTGGTCTGGCTGGTCGTCCTCGTACCGGCGTTGCTCTACCTGGTGGTCGGCGGGTTCCCCGCCACCCGCGAGCTGCAGGGGATGTTCCGGACGTCGGCGGGGTCGTGGGTGCTGGTCGCCTGCAGTGCAGCCGGGATCGTTCTTCTCGTCCTTCAGCTGATCCCGCTGGTCCGGAGCCGGGGCGCCTGGCTGAGCGCGCCGGCGGGTGAGACGGTCGGTCGGTGCTGCGTTCGGATCGGCATCGGCGCCGGCGCCGTGGTCGCCGGTGTGGCCCTCGTTGCCGCCGGGATCGTCGCTGCTGGGACCCCCGAACGGACCCTCGTGACGAACGTCCACGCCCTCGACGCAGTGGGGTCGATGCTCGTCGTCCTGGGGCTGGCGCTTTTCCTCTGGGGACTGCTGATGTTCCCGCCGGTTGCCTTGGCCGCGACGACGCTGGGGACGTTGGTGCTCGTGCCGACCGTCTCGGGAGCGTTCGTTCTCGCGACCTCCGGCGCGGCGGTGTTGGGCGGGATGGGCGTCTACCTCAACGAGGCCTCGGAGAGCGGTGGCTCATCGGTTGGGTCGGGCTCCGGTTCCGGCGGCGGCACACCTGTGGAGCCGAGTTCGCCGCCGGACTTCCGCGATCCGAGTGTCTCGCCCGGACCGGGATGGGAATGGAGAGGTGCCGGCCCTCCGGGCTCCGAGCGCGGCGCGTGGTACAACCCGACGACGCGCGAGACCCTCCACCCCGATCTGGACCATCCCGGGCCGATCGGGCCGCACTACGACTGGCGGTCTCCGGACGGATACTTCTACCGCGTCTTCCCCGACGGAAGGATCCTCCCGCGATGAGCGACTCCCCAGAACGCGCCGGCGCACCGTTGGACGCCGCGCAGGCTCACCGTTGGGTGCAGCGGTCATTGGCGCAGGGCGCCCTGCTGTCCCACGAGGTCGCTGCGGAGGTCGGGCGGTTCGTCGTGGCGACGTTGCTGGCGCCGGCCGGGCACAGCGCCGGCGGCCTGGACGACGTCGGGCGCGGCATCCGCAGCGAGGATGCGGATGCGGTCGCCTTGTCCTATCTCAGGACCCGCCACCCCCGCGGCGGGTGCCTGCTCGTCGAGGACGACCTGGCGCTGCCGGGCGACCCCAGCCTCGTGGACCATCCGGGCGATTACAGCGTCGTCGACGGCCGCATCCTGCGATGGGCCGACCTCGAAGCGCCCGGCGACCTGCTGGCCTGGACGCTGCGCGCGGGATCGTCCCGGTTCCCGCTGAATGCGTTCGTTGCCCCGGTGACCGCGTCCCAAGCCGGCCTCCTGCCTCGTGCGGAGGTCCAGGACGCCGTCGTCGCGGGGATTGCGAGCCAGGTCGTCGCGATCATCGTCTCGGTGTACGACGCCGAGGCGTACGTGGCCCTGGCCGAGGACCAGTTCCGGCGGTGAGGTCAGCGCTCAGTCGTCGGGGTCCCGAGCGGTCGCCCAGTGGCCGGCGCGCCGCTCTGCGTCGAGATCGTCCTGAGTCGCCTGACGCGCGGCATACCGGTCGCGGGCGGCCTCCCGCTTCTCGCTGCGCGTCGCGCGCGCCGAGGAGTCCAGCCGCAGGTCACTGCCTCGCTGCCCGAGCAGCTCGGCGCCGCTGAGCAGCGTCGGCTCCCAGTCGAAGACGACCGCGTCGTCGGCCGCCCCGATGAGCACCGTGTCTCCGGCGACGGCGCCGGCCTTGACCAACGCGTCCTCGACCCCCAGCCGGGCCAGCCGGTCGGCGAGGTAGCCGACCGCCTCGTCGTTGGTGAAGTCGGTCTGCCGCACCCATCGAGTGGGGCGCTCCCCCACGACCCGGTATGCGGGTCCGTCCGTCGTCTCCTCCCGACGCACGACGAACCCGGTGTCGTCAACGGCTCTGGGACGCAGCACGATTCGCGGCGGAACGATCTCGGCGACGTCCTCGCGGGCGGCGGTCACGAGGCGACCCAACGCATACGAGAGCTCGGTCAGCCCGAGATGGGCGACGGCCGAGACGATGTGGACGTCGTACCCGCGGGCCTCGAGGTCGGGCCTGACCATCTCGGCCAGCTCACGCGCCTCCGGGATGTCGGCCTTGTTGAGGATCACGACGCGCGTGCGTTCCGACAGTTGGCGGCCGCCGAGGTCCGCGTCGGGGACGTAGGCAGCGAGCTCCTCCTCGATGACCTCGAGGTCGGTGAGGGGGTCGCGTCCGGGCTCGAGGGTTGCGCAGTCGATGACGTGGGCGAGCACGGAGCACCGCTCGACGTGACGAAGGAACTCCAGCCCCAGCCCACGGCCGAGGTGCGCGCCGGGGATGAGGCCCGGGACGTCGGCGATGGTGTACCGCGTGTCACCGGCCGTGACGACGCCGAGGTTCGGGACCAGCGTCGTGAAGGGGTAGTCGGCGATCTTCGGCCGGGCGGCGGAGAGGACCGAGACCAGTGACGACTTGCCCGCGGAGGGGAAACCGATGAGGGCGACGTCGGCGAGTGACTTCAGCTCGAGGACGACGTCGAACGCCTCACCGGGCTCCCCGAGCAGCGCGAATCCAGGCGCCTTGCGGCGCGGCGAGGCGAGCGCCTTGTTGCCGAGCCCGCCCCGACCGCCGCGCGCGATGACGTGCTCCTGATCTGGGGCGACGAGGTCGACGACCACGACTCCGGACGCATCCTTGACGACCGTCCCGGCAGGGACCGGAAGCATGAGGTCCTCGCCGTCGGCGCCGTTGCGCTCGTCCCCCGCACCGGGCTTGCCGTTGCCGGCGGTCTGGTGCGGGTGGTGATGATAGTCGAGCAGCGTCGTCGCCTGGGGGTCGACGCGGACGATCACCGAGCCGCCGCGGCCGCCGTTCCCGCCGTCCGGGCCGCCGAGCGGCTTGAACTTCTCGCGCCGCACGGACGCAACGCCGTTGCCGCCGTGTCCCGCCGCGACGTGGAGCACGACGCGGTCGACGAAGCTGGCGGCGGGCATACGGTGATTCTCTCCGGACGACGAAGGGCGGACCCGTGGCCCGCCCTTCGAGTGAAGCTGTTCTAGGTCAGGCGTCGGCCTGCTCGATCGCAACGACGCGGCGGCCTCGCTTGGTGCCGAACTTCACGGCACCGGCGACGAGGGCGAAGAGGGTGTCGTCGCTGCCGCGGCCGACACCGTCACCCGGGTGGAAGTGCGTGCCACGCTGACGGACGAGGATCTCGCCGGCGTTGACCTGCTGGCCGCCGAACCGCTTGACGCCGAGACGCTGAGCGTTGGAGTCACGCCCGTTGCGGGACGAGGAGGCGCCCTTCTTGTGTGCCATGTCTTGCCCGTCCTCTCTCAGACGTCAATGGTGGTGACCTTGACCTGCGTCAAGGGCTGACGGTGCCCCTGGCGCTTGCGGTACCCGGTCTTGTTCTTGAACTTCACGATGTGGATCTTGGGGCCCTTGGCCGCCTTGACGACCTCAGCGGTGACCTTGACCTTGGCGAGCTTCGCCGCGTCGCTGGTGACTGTGCCGCCGTCGACGACGAGCAGCGGTGTCAGGTCGACGGTGTCGCCGGGCTCACCGGCCACCTTGTCGACGAGCAGGACGTCGCCCACCGACACCTTCTCCTGGCGTCCGCCAGCGCGAACAATCGCGTACACAGGTCACTCGCTCTCATCAGGAATCGCGTCACGCCGAGAGGCGCGCACTCGAACCGTTCCGTCGCGTCCGCGGTCTCGCGGAGCCCGAGATCGGCGGGCGCACCAACGCACGATCGTACCGGTTGGCCGACCGCCCGCCCAAATCACCGGTCCTCGTCGACCGCGGCCTCCGGAGCGTCGTCGGCGCTGTCCGAACGGGTCGGCGGCGGTCCTGCAGGCGCCACGACGCGTCCCCGATGCCGGCGAGGCGTGGCCGGGGGTGCGACGACCGGTGCGTATGCGGGTTCCTCCTCGCCGGGGCCGGTGACGGCGCCGCTGCCCGAGGGCTCGGCGGCCGAGTTCGGGGAGGCCGGTTCGAGGGCGGCCGCCTCGAGAGGCGCGGCGTCTGCCGGGGCGGCGTCGAGGGGCGCAGCGTCTACCGGGGCGTCGTCGAGAAAGGCGGCGTCGAGGGGGGCAGCGTCTACCTGGACGCCGTCGAGAGCGGCCGTGTCGAGCGAGTCGGCGGATTCGGAGCCGTCCGACTCGGCGACCGGGTGTGGGCTCCGTGTTGGCGCCTCGACAGCCGGTTCGACCACGACAGGCTCCTCGACCGCGTCCGACTCGCGCTCGTTCGAGTCGTGCTCGCCGGCGGCCGGCTCCTCGGCGGCTGTGGGTGCGCCAACGACTTCCTCGAGGTCCTGTTCGCGAACCACGTCGACCGGTTCGTCCTGCGCCGGTTGACTTACCCTCGCGTCACCGTCATCACTGGCCCCGTCCGGATATCCGCTCGACTTGACGGCGGCCGCGTGCGCCGCTGCCGCGATCTGGGCCGGGGTGGGCCCTCCAGGCCGGTGTGGCGGCGATTCCGGCACCCGGGTGCGTCCTTGGCTGCGGCCGTTCTGGGCACGGCCCGTCCCGGACCCGTTGTCACTGTGGTCCTGCCCATTCCCGCTCTTGTCGACCGGGTCGCTGTGGACGATGATTCCCCGGCCGCCGCAGACCTCGCAGGTCTCCGAGAAGACCTCGATAAGCCCCGACCCGACGCGCTTGCGGGTCATCTGAACCAGTCCCAGCGACGTCACCTCGGCCACTTGATGCTTCGTCCGGTCACGTCCGAGGCACTCGAGCAGCCGCCGGACGACGAGGTCGCGGTTCGACTCGAGCACCATGTCGATGAAGTCGATGACGATGATCCCGCCGACGTCCCGCAGCCGAAGCTGCCGGACGATCTCCTCTGCGGCCTCGAGGTTGTTCTTGGTGACCGTCTCCTCGAGATTGCCTCCCGACCCGATGAACTTGCCGGTGTTGACGTCGACGACCGTCATGGCTTCGGTGCGGTCGATGACCAGCGAGCCGCCCGACGGCAGCCACACCTTGCGGTCCATCGCCTTGGCGATCTGCTCGTCCACCCGGTAGTGAGTGAACAGGTCCTCCTCGCTCGTCCACCTGGTCACGCGGTCGGCGAGATCAGGGGCAACGGTCGAGACGTAGTCCGACACCTCCTCCCAGGCTCGATCGCCGGCGACAACGAGCGAGGCGAAGTCCTCGTTGAAGATGTCGCGGATGACGCGGACCGTGAGGTCGGGCTCCCCGTGGAGCAGCAGCGGTGCCCCGCCGCTCTTGTTCTTCTTGCCCGACCCGCTTGCCGCCTCAGCCTTGGCCGTGATGTCGGCCCAGGTCGACCGAAGCCGTTCGACGTCGGCCCGCAGCTCCTCTTCAGACGCCCCCTCGGCGGCGGTGCGCACGATGACGCCGGCCGTGTCCGGGACGACCTCCTTGAGGATCTTCTTCAGCCGCGACCGCTCTGTGTCAGGCAGCTTGCGCGAGATGCCGGTCATGGCGCTGTTCGGCACGTAGACGAGGTATCGGCCGGGCAGTGAGATCTGTGAGGTCAGCCGCGCCCCCTTGTGGCCCATCGGGTCCTTGGTGACCTGCACGAGGACGCTCTCGCCGGAGGTCAGGGCGTTCTCGATGCGCTTGGGCTGGCTCGCGTCCAGACCAGCGGCGTCCCAGTTGACCTCTCCTGCGTACAGGACGGCGTTGCGACCCTTGCCGATGTCGACGAAGGCCGCCTCCATCGACGGCAGCACGTTCTGGACCCGGCCCAGGTAGATGTTCCCGGCCATGGAGACGTTGGTCTCCTTGGAGATGTAGTGCTCGACGAGGACGCCGTCCTCGAGGACGCCGATCTGGGTCCGGTCGCCGACGTGACGCACGACCATGACCCGCTCGACGCTCTCCCGCCGGGCGAGGAACTCCGCCTCGGTGATGATCGTCCGCCGTCGGCCCGCCTCGCGGCCCTCGCGCCGGCGCTGCTTCTTGGCCTCCAGTCGGGTCGACCCCTTGAGCGCGGTGACCTCGTCGCGGCGGGACTCGCGGACCTTCGTCGTCACGCCCGGCTCGTCGGTGTCCGTGTCGGCGTTGCCGCTGCGGCGACGGCGACGGGTCCGGCGTCGGCTGGTCGGGCTGTCCTCGTCCTCCGCCTCGCTCTCGGCTTCCCGATCCTCGCGTCCCTTGTCGGTCTCCGCGGTCGTCGCGTCAGAGGCCTCAACGTCGTCGGAGGACTTCCCCCCGACCGCCGCGGACGAACGGCTGCGCCGACCCTTGCCGCCGCGCCGGCGCCGGCGGCGCGGCGTCTCCGCCGACTCGACCGCCTCGCCGCCCTCGTCGGTCGTCTCCGAGGCTTCCTCATGGTCGGGCGCGCCGCCGGACTCACGCTCCGCCTCGTCGCGGTCGGCGGTCTCACCGCCACCCGACGGAGCGGTGGGCGGAGCCGACGCCCGCCGGGAACGCCGGCCGGCCACCGTCGGAGCCTGGAACAACGGTCCGTATGCGGCGGCGCCAGTATCCGGGTCGGGCTCGGCCGTGCGGTCCGAGACGTCGGTGGTAGCGGCTCCGCTCGCATCGTCGTCGTCCGCGGCGATCTCCCCGAAGACGGGTTCCGCCGGAGCCTTCAGCGCGTCAAACATCAAAGCTTCTTGGTCGACGACGCTCGCCGGGGTCTCGCCGGTCGTCTGCTCCTCCGCGGGGCGGCTTGCGCGTCGGCGGCCACGCTTCACTGGAGCCACCCCCGGGGCACCACCGTCGGTGACCTCGGACCCTAGGTCGTCGGCGGGCGACGCGCCCGCCCCGACCGGCGTCCCCGCCTTCTTGGCGGCCGACGCCTTCGCGGCCCTGGTCGTCTTGGTCGCCTTGGGAGCCTTCGGCGCCTTCGTCGCCTTGCCGGCGGCCGGCTTGGTCGCCTTGGCCGTCTTCAGGGCCTTGGCCCTGGCCCGACGAGGGGAGTCGTCGGGCGCCGGGTCGGCGCCTCGGTCTTCCGGGACGCCGGCGTCGGACGACTCCACCACAGGGGTGCCGTCGTCGGCGGGATGGACGCGCTCGGAGGTCTTGGTGCTCTGCTCGTCGGTCTGGTCGTACTGGGATGCCATCTTGGCGTCCTCTCCGTCTAAGCGGGAGGCGCCACACCGGCCCTGCGGGCCCATCTCTCGTGTGCGGTGTCGGTGTCGCCGTCGCCAGGGTTCCAGCCACGGCGGAAAGTCGTGGTGCTACAGCCGATCGGTTCGCGGCGAACGCGGCACCGGTTCAGCTGCCGCCGACCTTCTGGTCGGCCGCCAGTGGATCAGCCACCGCCGCCACTTCGTGAGCCAGCGGACCTTGTGCCAGCCGCGTCACCAAGGGTGGCGCAGGCGGCACCAGACCCGCGATAGCACGGAGCGCGGTCAGAATGTCGTCGGGGCGTACGGCCGGTGTGGTGTGCCGCACGACCAGTCGAATTATCGCACACGAAGGCTCTCCTGCCGGAACCGCCTCCGGCACGCCCGCCGTCACCTCGGACGCCGCGACCACGCGCATCCCGACGACTGCCGACCGCGTGTCGAACGTCTTCGGTCCCGTCTTGAACGTCCGGGTCACCTCTGCGCGGTCGACGGCCAGGTATGCGTCGATGGCCGCCTTCACCGTGTCGGCGTCGAGACCGCGTACGGCGATCGCCCAATCGCTCGCCTCGAGCCGGTCCGCCAGCGCCCCACCGGACGCCTCGACCACCTGGAGGACGTCCAGCCCCGTCGGGAGCGCTTCGTCAAGCGCCGCTCGGACGGCCTCCGGGTCGACACGTTCGCTGAGGGCCAGCTCGACGTACTCTGCCTCGCTGGCCGTCCCCGTCGGAGCGGCGTTCGCATACGAGATCCGCGGGTGCGGGTGGAACCCCGCGCTGAATGCCATGGGAACGTCCGCGCGGCGCAGGGCCCTCTCGAGGGCACGCTGAAAGTCTCGGGTCGATGAGAACCGAAGCCGCCCCCGTTTCGCATACCGCAGCCGAAGTCGCTGCACCACCGGCGCTGGCGGCGGTCCCTCGGGCACGCGCGGTCCAGCCATGCGCCGCAGAGTAGTGGAGGCGACACTCGCTCGAGCATTACTCCGGGACGGGCGTCAGGATGCGGGCCGGCTCGCCGGTGACGACGGCGCGGATCGCATCCGCCACCACCATGGCGTGCTCTCGTCGGGAGACGAGGGCCTCGTGCGTGGCTCCCTGAACAACCTGTCTGGCGCTGTTGGTGGAAAGGCTCGGCAGCTCGGACTGGAGCTCGGTCAGGGTCGCGGCACCCCGGGGTTGCTCGCTGACGCCGAGGACGGCCAGCGGCAGGTCGCCGAGGCTGGCCGGGAGCTGGGTGCGGCTCTCCGGCCAGGCGTCCATCTGTTCGGCCTCCACCGCCGAGGCGCCAGGAAGGGCGGAGCGGGCCCGCAGCTCGGCGACCTGGCGTTCAGGGAGGCCGACCGAGAGCTGCCGGGACAGGTCGACCACTCGGAGCACCCCGATGCGGGCCAGCGCCGCACTGACGCGCTGGGACGTCGCGATCATCCGGTCCGCGCGGTGAACCGGCCAGCGGAGCCACTGGTCCGGATGTGAGGCGTCGACGAGGACCAAACCGGCCGTCTCGTCCGGGAAGAGTCCGGCGAACGCGCGGACCGGGAGTCCGCCGAAGGAGTGACCGGCGAGCACGTAGGGACCGTCGACTCCTGCGGCGTGCAGAGCGGTATGCAGCTCGCGCGCCATGCTGGCGGCGTCCCGTGGTCGGTGCCCGCGTTCGCTCCATCCGAGGCCCGCTCGGTCGTACGACACGACGCGCATGGTCTTCGCCAGCTCGCTCTGCACCCAGTACCAGTTCGATGAAAACGAACCCATCCCGGCTTCGAGGACCACCGCGGGGCCCTGCCCTTCGCCCTGGATGTTTCCGCCCTGGATGTTCAGGTGCAGCCGGCAGCCGCCGACGTCCACCAGGACGCCCGGAGGTGGATACCGTCGTGCGTCGCGTCGGGTCGCCAGCGACTGGGCGGCAGCGCCGAGGCCGGCCAACGCCGCTGCGCCACCCACGATGGCGGCGAGATACCGAAGGGATCCACCGGGCCGCGCCATGCGCCGAGCGTCCTCCCCGCCAGCCGCACTGTCCAGGCTCTGGCGTCGGGAGCGGTGAGGACGGGGCCGCAGTCGTCGAGCGGGATGTGCCGCAGGGGGAGACCGCGGTCCGCATCAGGAAATCGGCACGCTCTCCGACGCTAGGACGTGCTGTCCGTGGACGCCGCGGCGGCACGTTCCGCCTTGCGGGCGGCGCTCGCCCGCCGGATGGCGTCGCGGCGCTCCTCGTCGTCCATGCGGTTCGCGTCCTCGAGCGTCGGTGCTGTGCCGCCGAGCCGCGCGGGCAGGAAGTCGAGCTCGTCGTGGCCGAGCGGCTCGTACGCCTCCTGGACGTCGTGGAGCATCGTCTCCATCACCGCATGGATCTTCGCCGTCGCTTCGTCGACGTTCTCGCCTGGGGTGACGGGGATCGGGTCGCCGACGGCGATGCTGATGGGGACGTTGCTGCGGCCCAGCCGCTTCGGATGGCCCTTGGTCCATACGCGCTGCGATCCCCAGATGACGACGGGCAGCATCGGAACGCCGGATTCCTGAGCCATCCGGGCCGCGCCGTTCTTGAACGCCTTGAGCTCGAAGGACCGCGAGATGGTCGCCTCCGGAAAGACCCCGACGATCTCGCCGGCCCGCAGGCGACGAACCGCCTGCCCATAGGAGGCGGCCCCGGCCGCTCGGTCCACGGGGATGTGCTTCATCGCCCGCATCAGCGGCCCGCTCACCTTGTGAGTGAAGACGCTCTCCTTGGCCATGAACCGGACGAACCGGCGGGCCGGGCGCGCCGCATACCCCGCGTAGGTGAAGTCCATGTACCCCGTGTGGTTGATGACCATGACGGCGCCACCCGTGCGGGGCACGTGCTCGACACCGGTGATCCTGAACCGCAGGCCCTGCGCGGCGAACACCACGCGAGCGATTCCGATGACGCCCGAGTACACCGGCTCCATGGCCTTAACCTACGGGACCGTAGCCCAGTAGGCCACGCGAGAAGCAAGCGGTGTGTGCGACGGGTGACGGAGGCGTCCGTCTCAGCGGTGTGACTCGGCGGAGCGGCCTGGGTCGTCGTCCAGCAGCCGGCCCCCGATCGGTCGAGAAGCCAAGTTTGGTCGTTTTGGCGCCCCGCGAGAGCGACACAAGTTGCCCTTTCGGCGGGCGGGTAAGCGGTTGGAAGCGGCCGCTCACGGTCTGGGACAATCCCTGCCCATGACCACCTCCACACCCGCCCGTGCCGCCACTGCGGCACCCCGCATCCCCGACAGGCCGTCCGTGGACGGCCTGGAGGAGAAGTGGGCGCGGGTATGGAAGGAGCAGGGAACCTACACGTTCGACCGGGCGCGGGCGCTCGCCGGAAGCCGGGAGCAGATCTGGGCCGTCGACACGCCACCGCCCACCGCCAGCGGCTCACTCCACATCGGCCACATCTTCGGCTACACGCAGGCGGACTGCATCGCCCGGTACAAGCGGATGGCCGGGCTCGAGGTCTTCTACCCGATCGGCTGGGACGACAACGGCCTGCCCACCGAGCGGCGGGTGCAGAACTACTACGGCGTCCGCGGCGACGCGACGCTGCCCTACGACCCCGCTTTCGTGCCGCCGCACGAGGGCGGAGCGTCCGACAAGGCCGCCGACCAGGTGCTGGTGAGCCGGCGTAACTTCAACGAGCTCTGCGAGGTCCTCACCGTCAAGGACGAGGTCCTCTTCGAGGAGACGTTCCGCCGGCTCGGTCTCGCCTACGACTGGGACATCAGCTACCGCACCATCGACGACCGCTCTCGCGCGGTCAGCCAGGCGTTCTTCCTCCGCAACCTCGCCAGAGGGGAGGCCTACCAGGCCGAGGCGCCGGGCCTCTGGGACGTCACGTTCCAGACCGCGGTCGCGCAGGCCGAGCTCGAGGCACGGGACTACCCCGGCGCATACCACCGCGTGGCCTTTCACCAGCCGGGCGGCGAGCCGGTGTTCATCGAGACCACCCGGCCCGAGCTGCTCCCGGCGTGCGTAGCCCTCATCGCCCACCCCGACGACGAGCGGTATGCGTCGCTGTTCGGCACGACGGTCACGTCGCCGGTGTTCGGGGTCGAGCTGCCGGTGCTGTCGCACCCGCTCGCCGAGATGGACAAGGGCGCAGGCATCGCGATGTGCTGTACCTTCGGCGACCTCACCGATGTGCAGTGGTGGCGCGAGCTGCAGCTGCCGACGCGCTCGATCGTGACGAGAGACGGGCGGATCCAGGCGGAGACGCCGGCGTGGATCACCACCGGTGAGGGACGCGCGACGTTCCGCGAGATGGCCACCAAGACAATCTTCTCCGCGCGTACAGCCGTGGTCGACGCGCTGCGCGAGTCGGGCGACCTGGTCGGCGATCCCGTTCCGACGCAACGGAAAGCCAACTTCTACGAGAAGGGAGACCGACCGCTCGAGATCGTCACGTCGCGGCAGTGGTACATCCGCAACGGTGGTCGCGACGAGGCGATCCGCGAGGAGTTCCTCGAGCGCGGGCGGGAGCTCGACTTCCACCCGGGCTTCATGCGAGCCCGTTACGAGAACTGGGTGGGCGGCCTCAACGGTGACTGGCTGATCAGCCGGCAGCGGTTCATGGGCGTGCCGATCCCCGTGTGGTACCCCGTGACCGACGCCGGCGAGGTCGACTACGACCATCCGATCCTGCCGTCCGAGGACGCGCTGCCGGTCGACCCCGCGGCCGAGGCTCCCGCCGGCTTCGACGAGGAGCAGCGTGATCAGCCGGGCGGTTTCCACGGCGACCTCGACGTCATGGACACCTGGGCCACCTCGTCGCTGACGCCCTACATCGCGGGCGGCTGGGAGTCCGACCCCGAGCTGTTCTCAGCGATCTTTCCCATGGATCAACGGCCCCAGGGCCACGACATCATCCGGACCTGGCTGTTCTCCACGGTGGTGCGCGCGCACTACGAGTTCGACTCGCTGCCGTGGCAGCACGCGACGGTCAACGGGTTCATCCTCGACCCCGACCGCAAGAAGATGAGCAAATCCAAGGGCAACGCGACGACACCGCTGGAGATGCTGGTGGAGCACGGCAGCGACGGCGTCCGGTACTGGGCGGCGTCGGCCCGGCTCGGCATCGATGCCGCCCTCGACACGGCGCAGATGAAGGTCGGCCGGCGGTTGGCCATCAAGGTGCTCAACGCCAGCCGGTTCGCCTTGTCCTTCGGCGATGTCGGGGAAGCGCTCGACAACCGCGCCCTGTCCGAGCTCGTCACCGAGCCGTTGGACCGGTCAATGCTGGCCAGCCTTGGTGAGGTCGTGGACCTGGCCACGACCGCGAGCGAGGCGCTCGACTACACGCGGGCCCTCGAGGTGACGGAGTCCTTCTTCTGGTCGTTCTGCGACGACTACCTCGAGCTGGTCAAGGACCGGGCCTACGGCCGCGCCGCCGGTTCGGACGCGGACGAGTCCGATGAAGCCGATCCTGGTGCCGTGTCGGCCCGCGCCGCGCTGCGACTGGCGCTCGACGTCCAACTGCGTCTGCTGGCACCGGTGCTCGTGTTCGCGACGGAGGAGGTCTGGTCGTGGTTTCACGACCCGTCAGCCGGTTCCGTACACCAGGCGCCCTGGCCGACGACCGCCGAGCTGGGCGACGCCCGCGGCGCCGACCCGGCGGTCCTCACCGCGGTCGGCGAAGCGTTGACCGGCATCCGCAAGGCCAAGTCCGACGCCAAGGTCGGTATGCGCGCCGAGATCACCGGCATGACCCTCGCCGGACGGGCGGCGGAGCTCGACCGCGTGCGAACCGCGGAAGGTGACCTGCGCTCGGCGGGACGGGTCCGTGAGCTGGCCTACGCGGTCGATGAGCCGTCCTCCTCGCTCGCGGTCCGCGACGCTGAAATCGTGCCGCCGGAGCCGCGTCAGCGCGGGTGACCTGAGCCGTGCCGACACCCCCGCGCGCGTCGGCGCTCCAGAGGTACGGTGCCAGGCATGGCCGGCGGGACGCGGGAGATCCATCTGCCCGGCCCACCGGGTGGGCCCGCGCCGTGGCTGGTGGGCGCGGCGCTGGCTGCGCTCGCCCTGCTGACCGTCGTCACCGCGTCCACGCCGGTCGATGTCGTGAGCCAGCCGCGATCCGGCGGCGGGACGGCGACGGTGGTCACGCCGCCCAGCACCCCGATGAGCTCGCCGACGGCGACCACCCCGACCACCGGGCCGTTTGCCAACTTGTCGCAGCTGCCCGAGCTTCCCGCCGCCGTCGTGGCGCTGATCCAGCTCGTGGTGGTCGGCCTGTCCCTCTGGGTGCTCTACCTGATCCTCCGGTATGCGTGGCGGAGCATTCCGCGGATGAGCAGCCGCACCATCCCGCGACGCCCGCTGCAGGCTCTCCCGGCACTGCCCGAAGAGCTGGTCGAAACGGCCGACGCCCGTCTCGCGCTGCTCAAGGAGGGCGAGCCGCGCAACGCCATCGTCGCCTGCTGGGTGGACCTGGAGGACTCGGCGTCGGCGGCGGGGCTGCCTCGGCACCCGGCCGAGACGGCCGCGGAGTACACGATTCGTGTCCTTCACACGTGGGATATCGCCCCTGCCGCCCTGGGCGGGCTCGCCGAGCTCTATCGCGAGGCCCGGTACTCCCGCCACCCGGTCACCGAGCAGCACCGTGAGGAGGCCATCGCCCGGCTCACCACGATCCACACGGATCTCCAGCGGGTCGCGGACGAGGAGGCGGCCCGCGCCGCCATCGCCGAGGCCGAGGCGGCCGCCGCCCGAGGAATGCCCGACCGGTGAGTCGGTTGCGAGAGCTGCCGTCCGGCCGCCGGCTCGTGGTCCGGGTAGCGCTGCTGTATGCGGCCACCATGGTCCTCCTCGTCCTGCTCGACCTGTCGCCGTCGCCGGTGGTCATCGCGGCCTTCTTCGTCGCTGCCACAACGGCGTTCGCGGTGTTCAGCGAGCGGTTCATCGACAGCCACGTCGAGCCGTGGGTGGTCAACCCACCGTCGACGGCTGGCCTCGGCCGGGGCTCCGACCACCGCACGTCTGCCCTCGCCCGGCGCCTCGAGGCCCGCGTCCACGAGCCCGGCCAGCGCCGAAACCTGGCCGCCGACCTCCAGAAACAGCTGCGGGTCGTGCTCGCCGACCGGGTGCGCCGAGAACGCGGCTGGGACCTCATTGCGCACCCCGAGCTGGCTCACGACGCTCTCCCGTCCGACCTTGCCGACATCATGACTCGTCCGCCCGACATGAGGCTCGCGGATGCTCAGTACCTTGCCGCCGTCCTCGACAGAATCGAGTCGCCGTGAGTATGCCTCTCTCGCAGGTCTCCCAGCAGGGTCAGCGCATCCTCGACGAGGTCGAGCGCGCCGTCGTGGGAAAGCGCCAGCCGCTGACCCTGGTCCTGAGCGCCATCCTTGCCGGCGGCCACGTCCTTATTGAGGACTTTCCCGGCCTTGGGAAGACGCTGGCCGCTCGGTCGTTCGCGACGACGCTGGGCCTGGAGTTCACCCGCGCCCAGTTCACACCGGACCTCTTGCCCGGCGACCTGACCGGCTCCTTCGTCTACGACCAGAGGAGCCAGGACTTCGCGTTCCGGCGCGGTCCGCTCTTCACCGGACTGCTGTTGGCCGACGAGATCAACCGGACGCCGCCGAAGACCCAGTCGGCTCTCCTCGAGGCGATGCAAGAACGGCAGGTCACCGTCGAGGGTCAGACGTTCCCCCTGGCTAGGCCCTTCCATGTGCTCGCCACGGCCAACCCCGTTGAGTACGAGGGCACCTACCCGCTGCCCGAGGCGCAGCTCGACCGGTTCCTCATGCGGGTGTCCTTCGGATACCCGACGGAGTCGGAGGAGATCGACGTTCTCCGCAACCGGATCGCCCGTCAGCGCGAAGAGGTGGCGCTCGACGCGGTGACCGACGCCGCCGGTCTCCTGGCCATGCAGGACGCCGTGGAGACCGTCACCGTGGACGACACCGTCGCCGCATACTGCGTTGCCCTGGCCACCGCAACCCGCGAGCACCAGCACTCTCTGCTGGGGGCGTCCCCGCGCGGATCCCTGGCGCTCATGCTCGTCGGCCGCGCGCACGCGGTCCTCCGTGGCCGGGACTACCTCACTCCGGAGGACGTCAAGGCGGTCGCGTCGCCAGTGCTGTCGCACCGGATCACCGTCAAGCCGGAGCTCTGGATGAGCAACGTCACCGGCCGCAGTGTCGTCGACAGCGTCCTGGCAACGGTCCCGACCCCGTTGGCCCGCGAGGCCCGCCCGTCGTGATCGAGACTTCCTCTCCCGAGACCGTTCTGCCGCCCTGGCGCCCGACGGCCGCACACTTCCGCGCCACGCTGCTCGGCGTCGTCGGCGCCGTGACTGCTCTGGCGATGAACCGGCCCGACCTGCTCGTCCTCGTCACGCCGTGGTTGGTCGTCACGACGTGGGCCTGGTTGCGCCGTCCACGGGAGCGCGTGTCCATCACCTCGGCGCTGGGCCACCATACGGTGCGGGAGGGCGAGGCGACCGTGCTGCGAGCAAAGGTCACCGTGCCCGACGGCGTCGACGACGTCGTCCTCGCCGTGTCGCCGTCGGTATTCCTCGAGCAGGACCCGCCCCTCGGCATCCGCGTCATCGGTCTCCACGTCGGCCGTCCGATCGAGGCGGATCCGCTGACCCGCCGCGTCGGCACCGCCATCGCCCTCCGCTCGACTCGCTGGGGCGTGCGCACCGTCGGCGCGGTCCGGTGCGGCGCGTGGTCGACCTGGGGCGCCTATCGCAGCGGCCCGGTCGACACGATGCCTCAACGACTCGTGACCCTCCCGCTACCGGCCGTTTTCACTCCGTCCGCGGCCATGCCACACCCCGAGGGGCTGGTCGGGGCCTACCGGTCGTCCCGGCCGGGCAGCGGCAGCGAGTTCGACCGGCTCCGCCCCTTCCAGGTCGGCGACCGGCTCCGGCGGATCCACTGGCCGGTGTCTCTGCGGACCGGCACCCTCCACGTCACGTCGACGTACGGGGACGAGGACTCCCAGATCGTCCTCGTCGTCGACGGCACCAGCGACCTCGGGCCGCGCGAAGGCCTGGACGGCCGCCCCACGAGCCTCGACCTCACCGTGCGCGCCGCTGGCGCCATGGCCGAGCA
>JBKPKI010000223.1:0-9500 GCA_046731055.1 Actinomycetota bacterium
CATCATCGAGGAGATCCTCACCGACTCCCCGACCCCGGCTGCCGCCGCCGACCGGCTCATCGAGGTGGCCCTCAAGGCCAGCGCCCGCGACAACGTCACGGTCGTCGTCGCCGACGTCGTCGACCTGCAGCGCTCGGAGGCGCCCAGCACCTCACCGCAGATCGTCGGCGCCGCCTCGCTGCGCGACCGCGAGGGCAAACGCACCCGCGGGCTTCCGGTCAGCCCCGCCGAGAAGGCCGCGAGTCTGGCCCGTTCGGTCCGGAAGGGCAACGGAGAGGACGACGACGACGGTCCCCTACTCGCCGACGAGCCGCGCTCCACGCGCGTCGTCTGGGTGCGCCGCGGGATCCTCGTCGCAGCCCTCCTCTTGATATTTGCGGGCGGGGCCTACGGGGCGTGGGCCTGGACCCAGAACCAGTACTACGTCAAGCCGTCCGATGGCTACGTCGCCATCTGGCAGGGCGTCGGCCAGAACCTCGGACCGCTCAGGCTGTCGCACGTCTACCAAGTCTCCGAGATCCCGGTCTCGCAGCTGCCGACCTACGTCCAGGACGTCGTCAGCGCCGGCACACCGCTGGGCAGCCTCGCCGATGCCACCACGCGAGTCGAGACGCTGCGAACTTCCGCCATGGACTGCCGTGACCAGGCGGCACAGGGCGTCCCCTGCGGCCAGAACCCCGTCATCGTCCCCAGCCCGACGACCTCGGGCACGGCGACAACGTCCGGCGGTTTGCCCACCGACACGGCAACGCTGCCCGGAGCGGGCACCGCCCTGCCGGTCACGCCGAACGTCTCGATCACCACGAGGCAGACGCCATGAGGACGACGGTCGAGACGATCACGCCGCGCACGCGTCGCGGGGTGGAGCTGCTGCTCACCGTCTTCGCCGTCGGCCTCACGTTGCTCGCGTGGATCAGCGTCGACCTCGGCGTGCGCGAGGCCGTACCTGCTCAGCTGCTGACCATCGGCGGCGGCCTGCTCGCCCTCGCCCTGGCCTTCCACTTGGTCGTCCGCTGGCGGGCGACCTACGCGGACCCGCTGATGCTGCCGATTGCCACGCTGCTCAACGGTTTTGGGCTGGTGATGATCCACCGGCTCGACCTCGCTGCGGGTCAGACCGGCATCGACAGCGACGCCGGTCGTCAGCTGATCTGGACCGCCCTTTCGGTCGTCGTGGCAGCCCTGGTCCTCATCTTCCTGCGCGACCACCGTCTGCTGCGCCGCTACACGTTCACCGCCATGGCCGTCGGTCTCGTCCTCCTCCTCCTGCCGCTGCTGCCAGGCATCGGCACGACGATCTACGGCTCGCGGATCTGGATCCGCATCGGACCGCTCAGCTTCCAGCCTGGGGAGATCGCCAAGATCGCGCTGATCATCTTCTTCGCGGGCTACCTGGTCTCGGTCCGCGACGTGCTCTCTCTGGCCGGACGCAAGGTTCTCGGCTTCACCTTCCCCCGTGGCCGCGACCTGGGACCGATCCTCATCGCCTGGCTGGTCAGCCTCGCCGTCCTCATCTTCGAGAAGGACCTCGGCTCCTCGCTGCTCTTCTTCGGCGTCTTCGTCGCGATGCTCTACGTCGCGACCGAGCGGGTCAGCTGGATCGCCATCGGTCTGGTCCTCTTCGCCGCCGGCGCCTACCTCGCATACAAGATCTTCGACCATGTCCAGTCGCGCGTGGAGCTGTGGCTCGACCCGTTCTCGCAGGCGTCGTTGGAGCAGTCCGACCAGCTGGCCAAGGGGATCATGGGCATGGCCTCGGGTGGTCTCTTCGGCACCGGGCTGGGGCAAGGGCGGCCCTGGCTGGTCGCCTTCTCCAACAGCGACTTCATCTTCGCCAGCTTCGGCGAGGAGCTGGGGCTGTTCGGGGTGGCGGCCCTGCTGGCCCTGTATGCGGTCTTCGTCGAGCGAGGTCTGCGCACCGCCCTGGGGGTCCGCGACGGGTTCGGCAAGCTGCTCGCCTTCGGTCTGGCCTTTTCCGTCGGGCTGCAGGTGTTCGTGGTCATCGGGGGCGTCACCAAGGTCATCCCGCTCACCGGTCTGACCACGCCGTTCATGTCCCTGGGCGGGTCCTCACTGCTGGCCAACTGGACGCTCATGGCGATCCTGCTGCGGATCTCCGACCAGGCCCGCCGGCCGGAGACCGAGGAGCCGGTCGGTGCGCCGGACCAGCAGGTCCAGGCGGCGGACAACGCCACCGAGGTGGTGGCCATGCCGTGAACGGTCCCCTGCGTCGTGTCTCAACCGTTGTCGCGCTGCTCTTCGCCGCGTTGTTCATCTCGACCACGCTGATCCAGGTGGTCTACGCCCCGTCGATCAACGCCCGTCCCGACAACCGGCGGACGCTGCTCGACAACTACTCCCGTCAGCGGGGGGCGATCCTCCTCGGCGACCAGCCGATCGCGGTGTCGCAGCCGACGCCCAACGAGGAGATCAAGTACCTGCGGACCTACGGGCAGCCGTTCCCCTACAGCCACGTCACCGGCTACTTCTCCTACACCTACGGCGCCGGCGGTGGCCTCGAGGGCTCGGCCGACGACCTGCTGTCCGGGTCGTCCAGCCAGCTCTTCTACACACGGGTGACCGACCTCCTCACCGGGAACCAGCCGGTCGGCGCGACGATCCAGACGTCGATCAACCCTCGTGCCCAGGATGCGGCGGACAAGGGCCTCGGCACCCAGCGCGGCGCCGTGGTGGCGCTCGACCCCAAGACCGGGGCCATCCTGGCGATGATCTCGCACCCGCAGTACGACCCGAACCGGCTGTCGGCGCACGACCAGGCGTCCGTGGTGAAGGCGTGGAACGAGCTGAACGCCGATCCGAACCAGCCCCTCGTCAACCGGGCCATCGCGGGAAACCTCTACCCGCCGGGGTCGGTGTTCAAGATCGTCACCGCGTCCGCCGCGCTGGAGAACCAGGTCGTCGACCCGAACACGAAGATCCCTGCGCCGGCGGAGATGGATCTCCCGCAGACGACGGCCGGCCTGCCGAACTACGACCACCAGCCGTGCGGCCCCAACGACGAGACGATGCTGCAACGGGCGCTCGAGATCTCGTGCAACACGGCGTTCGGCTACCTGGGTATGCAGGTCGGCGCCCAGGGCTTGTCCGACCAGGCGGCCAAGTTCGGGTTCGGCACGACGCTGCGGATCCCGACGCGCGTCGAGCCGAGCCGGTTCCCCACGGGAATCAACCAGGCGCAGACCGCTCAGTCGGCGATCGGGCAGTTCGACGTCCGGGTCACGCCGCTGCAGGTCGCCATGGTCAGTGCTGGCATTGCGAACGGCGGGGTGGTCATGCGGCCCTATCTCATCAACCAGGTGCTCAGCGCTGACCTGCAGACGATCGACCGCACCTCGCCCGAGCGCCTCGGGGTGGCGGTGTCCTCGCAGACGGCCAGCACGCTCACGTCGATGCTCACGGCCGTGGTCGACCAAGGCACCGGCACGCCGGCCCGGATCAACGGCGTCCAGGTGGCCGGCAAGACCGGAACCGCGGAACAGGGCAACGGCAAGCCGCCGCACGCCTGGTTCACGGCTTTCGCTCCGGCGAACGACCCGAAGGTCGCGGTCGCCGTCGTCGTGGAGGACGGTGGCAACGCCGGGAGCGAGGCGGCCGGGGGGCGACTGGCGGGTCCGATCGCCAAGGCAGTCATGGAAGCGGTTCTCAACCAATGAGGCCTGCACGGATACATACCGATCGAGGAACACCAACCGATGAATCCTGAAGCGGGGACGACCCTCGGCAGCCGCTACACCCTGACCGACCGCATCGCGGCGGGAGGCATGGGTGACGTCTGGCGGGCCACGGACTCGGTGCTCGGCCGCGACGTCGCGGTCAAGGTCATGCGGGCCACCGCCGCCGACGACCCGACGTTCGCCGAGCGGTTCCGCGACGAGGCCCGCCACAGCGCGGGAATGTCACACCAGAACATCGCCACGGTCTACGACTACGGCGAGGACGAGGGCACGGCATACCTCGTGATGGAGCTCGTCGACGGCGAGCCGCTGTCGCAGATGATCGCCCGCGGTCCGATGCCACCCGACCAGGTGCGCGGGATCGTCGGCCAGGCAGCACTCGCGCTGGCCGCGGCCCACGCCGCGGGAGTCGTGCACCGGGACGTCAAGCCGGCCAACATCCTCCTCACTCCCGACGGCCGGGTGAAGCTCACCGACTTCGGCATCGCGCGCGCAACGGATGGCGTGTCGCATACACGAACGGGTGAGGTACTCGGCACCCCCCAGTACCTCTCTCCCGAGCAGGCCCTGGGCAAGGGTGCGACCGGTTCCAGCGACCTCTACGCACTCGGCGTCATCACCCAGGAGATGCTCACCGGCCGTAAGCCGTTCGATGCAGGGACGCCGGTCGCGACCGCCCTGGCCCAGGTCAACGACCCACCGCCGCCGCTGCCGGACTGGGTGCCCTCGGATCTGCGCCGGATCGTCGACCAGAGCCTGGCCAAGGATCCCGCCGACCGGCCCACCTCTGCGGCGGCGGTCGCGGCGGCACTGGGTATGCCGGTGAGCGGGCTCGCGCAGATCCCGCCGGCGACCAGCGTCGTCCACACCGGGGACACCGACCCGGACGGGACCCAGGTCATGGATGCGCCCGCGGGCACCGAGGTGCTCGGTGCGGCGTATGCCGACTACCCGGCCGCGGGCTACGAACCGGCGCCGTACGAACCCGCGTACGACCCGGCCTACGCCGACCCCGGGCCGTACGAGCCGTATCCGCCGCGGCAGGAGCCGGAGAAGAAGCGTGGCGGCATCGGCTTGTGGTGGATCCCGATTATCGTGCTGCTCGCCGCGATCGGCTTCTTCGCGTGGGCCTACGCCAGCAACAGCGGAAGTCCCGCGGCCACCGTGACGACCGTGACGCAGACCGCTGCGCAGACGACCACAGCGACGGCGGCGCCCCCGACGACCGTCACGCCGTCGCGACCCACGACCACAACGCAGAGCACGACCACCGGACCGCGACAGGTCAACATCAACAAGAAGGACTACGTGGGCAAGTCGTTCGACGACGCCAAGAAGATCCTCGTCGAGGCCGGGTGGAAGGACGACCAGATCAAGCGGGAGACCAAGGCGGACAAGGAAGAGGCGGGGACGGTTCTCGACATCAAGCCGACCGGGACGATCAACGTCGGAACTGCGATTACGCTGACCGTCTCGGACGGCAGTGCGACGGCAGCGCCCACGAAAACCTCAGAAGGCGGCGATGGCTCGGGAGACTGACCCGATGCGAGGCCGCGCGTGAATGGGCCTCTGCTGCTCGGCGGCCGGTACGAGGTCGGCGAGCTCATCGGACGTGGGGGGATGGCCGAGGTCCACCTCGGCCACGACACGCGGCTCGGCCGCCCGGTGGCGATCAAGCTGCTGCGCTCCGACCTGGCGCGCGACGCGAACTTTCTGACCCGGTTCCGCCGCGAGGCGCAGGCGGCCGGGGGCCTCAACGACCCCAACATCGTCGCGATCTACGACTCCGGCGAGGAGACGACGACGGACGCGGGCGGCGCCACGGTGCCCCAGCCCTACATCGTCATGGAGTACGTCGAGGGCGAGACGCTGCGGGATAAGCTGCAGCGCGAGAACGTCATCGCGCCCTCCGAGGCGGCGCAGATCGTCGAGGCCGTCCTGGCGGCCCTGGCCTACAGCCACCGGATGGGGTTCGTCCACCGCGACATCAAGCCGGCCAACGTGATGATCACGCGAGCCCGCGACATCAAGGTCATGGACTTCGGGATCGCGCGCGCCGTGGCCGACACGTCCGCCACCATGACCCAGACCCAAGCGGTGATCGGCACCGCGCAGTACCTCTCGCCGGAGCAGGCCCAGGGGCTCCCGGTCGACGCACGGTCCGACCTTTACTCGACGGGGTGCCTGCTGTTCGAGCTGCTCACCGGACGCCCGCCGTTCGTCGGCGACTCACCCGTCTCCGTCGCATACCAGCACGTCGGGGAGCGGCCGCAGCCGCCGTCGAGCTTCAACCACGACGTGCCCACGGCCTACGACAACATCACCCTCCACGCGCTTGAGAAGGAGCGGGAGCGGCGGTACCAGAGCGCGACCGAGTTCCGGAACGACCTCATCGCAGCGCGGCAGGGTCGCCCGCTCAGCGCCGCCGCAGCCGGAGCCACTGTCGGTGCCGCCGCGGCGGTCGGCGCGATGGGGGGCGACGAGGCGACCCAGATGCTCGGGACGGGTGGCCAGTCCGATCTCATCCCCCTCGACGCCAGCCCCGAGGAGCTCGAGGGCGACCGCGAGGAGCGACGGCGCCCGGGTTGGGTGTATGCGTTGATCGCGGCGGCGATCATCCTCATCCTTGTCGCGGCGACCTGGGCGGGGATCGCCTTGTTCGCACGGCAGGGCCCCGAGCAGGTGGCGGTCCCCAACCTCGCCGGTCTCAACGAGACGGCTGCTCAGGCGGCGCTGTCGCGGGCTCAGCTCAAGGGGCAGGTGCAGAACAAGCCGAGCGCGACGGTCGCCAAGGGCCAAGTGATCGGGCAGGACCCGGCGGCGGGCACCCAGGTGGCGGTGCAGTCGACGGTGACCGTCGACGTGTCGACGGGTCCCGACTCGGCCGCGATCCCGAACGTCGTCGGCTTCACCCAAGAGGCCGCGACGACCGCGTTGCAGGGCGCCGGCTTCTCGATCGGGACGATCCAGCAGGTCGACGACAACGCTCAGGCCAAGGGCAAGGTCCTCGGCACCGATCCGGCGGTCGGTGCCGTCACGCCCTTCTCGACGCCGATCACCTTGAGGGTGGCGACCGGCAAGATCGCCGTCCCTGACGTCCGGACCACCAGCTTCGGGGTCGCGCAGGAGACTCTTCGGAAGGCGGGGCTCAACTCGCAGATCCAGCAGGTCGACGACGCCAAGGCGATCGAGGGCACGGTTCTCGACCAGACGCCGTCGGCTGGCACGGTCGTGGACGTCGGGAGCACGGTGACCATCAAGGTCGCGCGACGCCCGACGCCAACACCCTCCACGACGACCGTGACGGTGACCATCCCGCCCACCAGTCCGCCGACGTCGACGGGCACCGGGACGCCGTCGACGAGTACGTCGACGTCGCCCTGACGCTCTTGGTCGGGGTCCCCGCGAAGTATCGGAGCGGAGCGGAGAACTTCGCGGGGTGACTTAGGCGGGTCGGGGTCCCCGCGAAGTATCGGAGCGGAGCGGAGAACTTCGCGGGGTGACTTAGGCGACCGGCGCCGCCAGCCCATGGACGAGCGGGCTGAGCCCTCGGGAGCGGTCGACCGCGTCACGCATGCCGCACAGCTGCAGCCAGTTCGCGAGGAGACGGTGACCGCCGACGGTCAGCACGCTCTCCGGGTGGAACTGGACGCCGTGCAGCGGCAGGGTCGTGTGGCGGACGGCCATGATGATGCCCGTATCGGTATGTCCGTTGGCCAGCAAGGTGTCCGGGCGGGTGGCGGGGTCGATGGTCAGCGAGTGGTACCGGGTGGCGGTGAACGGGCTCGGCAGGCCCGCGAGAACCCCGGTGCCGTCGTGGTGCACCTGCGAGGTCTTGCCGTGCAGCAGCTCGGGCGCCCGGCCGACGGTGGCACCCATGACCACCCCGAGAGCCTGGTGCCCGAGGCATACTCCGAGCATCGGCTGGGCCCGCTCGCCACAGGCCTCGATCATGGCCATGCTCACGCCGGCCTCCTCGGGCGTGCCGGGGCCGGGGGAGACGAGGACGCCGTCGAAATCGGCACCGTCGGCCGCGGCGACGGCGTCGTTGCGGACGACTTCACACTCGGCGCCGAGCTGCTGGAGGTAGCCCACGATGGTGAACACGAAGCTGTCGTAGTTGTCGACGACGAGGATGCGCGTGGTCGATGGTGTTATGGCGCTGCTCCGTCCGAAGAAATGGTGACGTCCTCAAAGGGTAGGTGAGGCGCGGCGGCCTGGAAGACCCAGAGGAAGAGGACGACGACGATCACGGCCGCCAGCAACACGGCTTCGTACGTCTTGGCGAGCCGGCGGCCGGGAAAGCAGCCGCCAGAGTGCCGCATACATCAGCCGCCTCCTGCGGTGATCACGTCGGGGCCCGGGCCGTCGGCGCGGGGGACGGCCCGGTCGAGCTTCGCGAAGACGATGTAGGGGTTCATGGACCCGTACTTCGGCTGGCATGACGTGAGGGTGAGCCAGGCCTCGGCCGGGGCGACGCCGGGCCGCTCCGGCACTGGGTCGAGTACCCGGACGTCGGTGGGCGAGACGATCGTCGAGCGAACCGCTCGGTAGACCGCTGGCGGGGCGCCCTGGTGGGCGGGAGCGGCGGCAGGCTTGACGCTGGGCTGGTCGGTGCTGTTGGTGCAGAGGGCAAGCTGGGCGTGGGCGTCGGTCCGGGCGGCGCTCACGCGGGAGGCTCAGCCGCCGGTGGCGCGGTCGAGGTCGATGGTCCCGGTGTAGGCGGGAAACTCGCCCGAGTCGCTCGTCGTGACGTCGTAGCCGAGTCCGACGGCGTCGACCCACTCGCGATAGATGCGCACCTGGGGGTCGTCGTCGAGGGCCGACCGGAGGGCGCTTGGGTCGCCGATCGCCTTGATGACGTAGGGCGGTGAATAGACGCGGCCCTGGAGCAGCAACGTGTTGCCGACACACTGGACGGCCGAGGTGGAGATCACCCGCTGGTCCTGGATCATCATCGCCTCCGCGCCGCCGGTCCACAGCGCATTGACGACCCCCTGGACGTCCTGCTGGTGGACGACGATGTCGTCGGGGCCGTACGGCTTCGGCAGGCTGGCGGCGCTGCGGTGCGCGTCGTCGAGGGAGACGGTGATGACGGGGCCGCGGACGGCCTGGGTACCGACGAAGGGTGCGAGAAGGGCCGCCTGGTCGCGCAGGTCCTTGACCCGGGCGTCGCCCGGTGCCGCGACGGCGGAGAGCTGGTCGACCTCGGACTGGAGCTGGCGCACCTGTTCGGCCTTGACGGCGACGTCCCGGTTCTGGTCGGCGATGAGACCCGGGAGATCCCGGCCGACGGATCGCAGCTCGGTGCCGTGGGCGGTGGCGTAGCTCGTCGCGAAGAGGGCGCCGGCGAGCGCGGCGACCACAGGGACGACGAGTCCCCAGGCCGTGGGACGGGGCCGGTCCTCGGGCATGCCCTCCCCTCTCGACTCGGCATGAGGTGCGTGTCGTGCAACTACGCTAGATGAGAGTCGTCCCCGAGCCGAGGAGTTCTTCCGTGCCCGAGTCGAAGGGCCGCGACAGTCGGTCCGGCCACTACACCCCGCAGCAGCGCCCTCGGAAACAGGCCCCGAACCCCGAGTGGTGGGCGCCGGTGTTCGTGACCCTGCTGCTGCTGGGGCTGGCGTGGATCGTCGTGTTCTACGTCACGCAGGGCGCCTGGCCGATCGGGGCGTTCGGCTACGGGAACCTCGTGGCCGGGTTCGTGTTGTTGCTGGCCGGGTTCGGGATGGCGATGCGCTGGCGCTGACCGGCCTCCAGTCTTTCGAGTGGAGCAGAGTTGCCCCTATCGCGCCAACTCTGCTC
>JBKPKI010000224.1:0-11816 GCA_046731055.1 Actinomycetota bacterium
ACCGCAACGCTCACCATCCCGGCGCTCAGACTGAATGGACTCGTGGTACAGCCGTACGAGGGCTGGACCGACGACGGTCCCGGCACCGAAATCCAGAACCGCGGGGTGGCGGCGTCTCCGTACGGCCCGCGCGGCGGGACCGGACCTGGCGGCATCGGGAACTACCAGGTCACCGCCCACCGGACGTCCTCCACGGCGGCGTTCCGTCACCTCCCCGACCTTGCGGAGGGCGAGGTGGCGCACGTCGATGCCGGCGGCGTCCGGTACACGTACCGGATCACGGAGACCCGAAAGACCTCGTTCCGCTCGGAGGCGTCGCTGGCCGAGCAGCGCGCTGCGGTTCCCGGCCGACCGGGGGTGGCGCCGACCCAGGCGATGATCACGCTGTCGACCTGTCTGACCCTGGAGGATCACGCCGCCGGCAACTTCTGGTCCGACGAGCACAAGAACCCCGAGCACCGCGTCGACAAGATCGGCGTGCTCGTCGAGACGGCGCCGGCCCCCGCTTAGGGGCGTGGGTACCGTCACGTCCACCCAATAGAAGAGCTAGCCCGCCAGCGGCGTCAGCACGGCGATCTTCCAGGTTCCGCCGGTCTCGACCAGCTGGTACATGAGGCGTTCCGGCGGCGCCCCGACGTGGTTCCACCTCACGTCGACCCACACGCTCCCCGGAGCCTCGGCGACGACGGTGATGTCGGTATGCGTCTCGGTTACCCCCTCGTACTGCGCCCAGGCCGACGCGAAGAACCGCTCGGTCTGAACCTCGTCCGACACGGCGATCGTCTGGCCGGGAAAGAGGATCAGGCCGGGCACTGCATACAGGCTGGCAACCTGCTTCTCGTCCCTCGCCATCAGCGCCTCGGTGTAGCGGTCGAAGAACTCCTTCGCGGTCTGCTCCGTGGTCATGGCCAGCACGTTAGCCAGGAACTCGGACACCCCCGTGTCGGCGCTTGGGCTCGGCCTGGGTGGCGGATTCGACACCCAGGCCGGGGCGCCTCCCGCGACGGGCGCTCGCCCTTCGGCGGGTCGAGCGGCACCCGCCGTCTAAAGCTCCCGCGCCGCAAAGGTGTTGCACTGGCTCAGGTCGCCGGTCTGGTACCCGGTCATGAACCATTTCTGCCGCTGCTGGCTGGAGCCGTGGGTCCACGACTCCGGATTGACCCGGCCCTGGGTGGCGCGCTGGATCCGGTCATCACCCACGGCGGACGCCGCCGACAGCGCCGACTGGATGTCCTCCTGCGTGATCGGCTGGAGGAACGTCGTCCCGTTGGCGTCCTTGGTCTGGGTGGCGTTCTTGACCCACATCCCGGCCAGGCAGTCGGCCATCAGCTCGAGCCGCACCGACCCGGACTCGGGGCCCTGGGGGTCCTGCTGGGCCCGGCCGAGCAGGCCCAGGATGTCCTGGATGTGGTGACCGTACTCGTGGGCCACGACGTACTCCTTGGCCAGCTGACCGCCGTTGGCACCGAACCGCTGCTGCAGCTCCTGGAAGAAGCTCGCGTCGATGTAGACCCGCTCGTCGAGCGGACAGTAGAACGGGCCCACTTGGTTCGACGCGGTGCCGCAGGCCGACTGGGTCTGCCCGGAGTACAGCACCGTGTTGGCCTTGGTGTACTGGCGGCCGTACTGCGGCAGGGCCGACGCCCAGTACGCCTGCACGCTGTTGACCGTGGCGATGACCAGGCACTCGTCGTTGCGGTTGGCGTCGGCGCCGGTCTTGCACTGGGAGAACCCGCCGCCGGACTGCGACCCACCGGCGGCGACCTGGGACGGGTCCAGCGAGCTGGACTGGCCGGTCGTCGTGTCGGTACCGGGATCCTGGGTGCCTCCTCCGCCGAGGACGTTCCCGCCGAAGATGAACACCAGGACAAGGAGGATCAGACCACCGATCCCGCCGCCGACCTGGATCCCGCCGGGGAAGTTTCCGCCGCCGCCGTAGCCGCCGGACGACCCGCCCGACGTCGCCTGTGACGTGTCGAGCTGGACGTTCTCGTTGAAAGTCACCGGCTCACCCTAACTGCGGCGTGTCGCAGCAGCGGGGTTTGCCGATGCCGTCACCAGGCCGTGACCTGCCATCGTCGGGGTGTCATTCGAACACCACGGCGTCGGGATGCAGTGTGGTGTTCCGGACCCGGACGTCGACCTCCTCGCCAACCTCCGGAGGAGTGCTGCCCTCGGGCAGCATGATCAGGCTCACCTGCATGTGTGGCGGCTCCACGAACCATGTCGTGCGGCCGCCGACCCGGAACGGGGATCGGATCCGCCCGGCCGCCTCGAGCGCCCCTTCGGCCAGCGCGACCGCCCGCTGTCGCACCGTGTCGGCGCCGCTGGGCGCCTCCAGCGCCACTCCGTGCGCCGTCCCGCCGGCCACGACGAGCAGCCAGCCGGCCCGCAGCCGCTTTCCCCGGTATCCCGCTCGGTCGCCGGTGGACACGTGGCGGACGTCGAGCACGTGACCGGTTACGCGGCACGCCCGCGGGTCGCCGAGCCAGAGCTGCGTCCCCATCCGGACCCGGAAGCTGCGGTCAGGATAGGCGGCCCTCAGCTCGCCCTGCTCGGTCGGTGACACGTGCGACAGCTGCCACTCCGAGACCGGGAACCGGTCCACCCACCGTCGGACCTCGGCGACATGGCCGGACCTGAGCGGTAGGTGCAGGCTCAGGGCGACGAGCTCGCACGGAGCCAGTGCGTCGAGGGCCGGCTGCATCCAGTCCGTGGGAATGCCGTGACGGTTCATCGACGAGAGCCCCTCGACGACGACCCGCGGCCGCCCGACTCGTGCGGCGAGGTCCTGCAGGTCCGGTCCGTGGGTAATGGTGTGGACGAGCGCCCCGTCACCGAGCTGGGACGCCGCGCCGTGGACCACCGGCCGGTACGGTTCCATCACGAGCACGTCGCCCGGGAAGCCGGCCAGTGCGAGGGGTGCTTCCGCATACGTGCCGACGGCGATCATCCCGACGCCCGACGAGCCGTGGAGCCGCGCACACTCGGCCAGGAGTAGGTCGAGACCGAAGCCGTACCCGTTGCCCTTGACCACAGGGATCAGACCTGGGTTGGCGGCGACCGTGGCCGCCAGGTGCGCCCGCCACCGGGCCGCGTCGACGTGCAGGGTGAGCGCCACGGTCAGCCTCGGCGTCGCATGTAGACGTCGAAAGCCTTGTACAACAACCGGTTCAGCGGCAGGTCCCACTCACCGACGAATTCGACCGCCTCGCCTCCCGTGCCGACCTTGAACCGGATGAGCCCGGCGTGTGGGTCGTCGGCGGCGACCGTGTCGGTGATGCCGCGCAGGTCGTAGACGTCAGCGCCGGCCGCCAGGGCGTCCCGCATCATCTGCCACTGGATCGCCGTCGAGCCCTGCACCTCCCGCTTGGCCGCCGTCGACGCACCGTAGGAGTACCAGGTGTGCGCCCCGACTCGCACCCACGTCGTCGCGGCGACGAGGTCGCCGTCGTGGCAGGCGAGGTACAGCCGGATGCGGTCAGGGTCCTCGGCCTCCATGACCTCGAACATCCGCTGGAAATATCCGAGCGGTCGCGGCGTGAAGTGGTCGCGGGCCGCGGTTTCGAGGTATGCGTCGTGGAAGGCGGGAAGGTCGGCGGCCGAGCCGCGCCTGACGACGACGCCCTGCTTGGCCGACTTCTTGATGTTGCGGCGCCACAGCTGGTTCATCCCGGCCAGGACGTCCTCCTCACTTCGGCCAGCGAGCGGCAGCTGGAAGACGAACTGAGGCTGCCCCGCGGCGAACCCCTCGTCGGAGGCCACGCGCGAGAAGCCGAGCCGTTCGAGGAGGCCACGCACCCGCATACCGGAGTCCTCGGCCACGTCCGGCCGAACGTCGCGCAGCGATCCCATCGCACTGTCCGCCATGGCGGCCTTGACCGTCTCGGCATGCCAGCGGCGCAGCGGCACCGTCGGCCCGATCCGGAGCGCGAAGGCCCCCCGACCCCGCACGTAGTCGCGCAGGGTCCGGAGCACGTCAAGAGCCTCCGGGGCGTCCCAGTCGGTGACCGGGCCCTCGGGAAGGTACGCCAGCGAGCGGCCGATCCGGGGGAGGCTGCGGTAGAGGACCAGACCGGCGCCCACCATCTCTTCGCTGGTGTCATCGAGGCGGAACCACCCGAGCGACTCCGCCCGCCAGTCGGTCTTGAGCCGGCCCCAAGCGGGAGTCTGGAGGAAGCTGCCGGACCGATCCGCCACGAACGCGAGGTGCTGAGCGGAGTCGACGGGACGGACCTCGATCACGCTCGCCACGGTGGGCGACAGTACCCGAGGGCTGGGGAAACCGATTCGGAGCGCTGGGCGGCCGCTGGCAGAATCGACGGTTGTGATTGTCGCCAGCGGGGTTGAGCTGCGCGCAGGACCGAGGCTCCTTCTCGGCGGCGCGAGCTTCCGCATCGCCCCCGCCGACCGCGTGGGCCTGGTCGGCCGCAACGGCGCCGGCAAGACGACGCTCACCAAGGTCCTGGCCGGTGAGGGGCAGGCTGCCGCCGGCACCGTGACCCGGTCCGGCGACGTCGGATACCTGCCGCAGGACCCGCGCACCGGCGACCTCGGCACGCTGGCCCGCGACCGCATCCTCTCCGCCCGCGGACTCGACACGATCGTGCGCGACTTGCGGGCCACCGAGAAGCTGATGGCGTCGGAGGACGACGAGGTCCGCGACAAGGCGATGAGCCGCTACGCGCGGCTCGACGCCGCGTTCACCGCGCAGGGCGGGTATGCCGCGGAGTCCGAGGCCGCACGGATCGCCTCGGCTCTGGGGCTGGAGGACCGGATCCTCGACCAGCCGCTGCGGACGTTGTCCGGCGGGCAGCGCCGGCGGGTCGAGCTGACCCGAATCCTCTTCTCGGGGGCGGAGACGCTCCTCCTCGACGAGCCGACCAACCACCTCGACGCCGACTCGATCGCCTGGCTGCGCGACTACCTGCGCGGTTACCAGGGTGGCCTGGTCGTCATCAGCCACGACGCCGAGATGCTCGACACCGTGGTCAACCGGGTGTTCCACCTCGACGCCAACCGCGCAGAGCTCGACCTCTACAACGTCGGGTGGAAGGCCTACCTCGAGCAACGCGAGACCGACGAACGGCGCCGCAAGCGGGAGCGGCAGAACGCGGAGAAGAAGGCGGGCGCACTGTTGGCGCAGGCCGACAAGATGCGCGCCAAGGCAACCAAGGCGGTCGCCGCCCAGAACATGGCCCGCCGAGCGGAACGGCTGCTGGCGGGTGTCGAGGGCGAGCGCGCTCGTGACCGAGTGGCCAAGATTCGCTTCCCGGATCCCGCGCCCAGTGGCCGGACGCCGCTGCGGGCGTCCGGTCTGTCGCGCTCCTACGGTTCTCTCGAGGTCTTCACCGACGTCGACCTGGCCGTCGACCGTGGTTCTCGGGTCGTCGTGCTCGGGCTCAACGGCGCCGGCAAGACGACCCTGCTGCGAATCCTCGCCGGGATCGACCAGCCCGACACCGGCGAGGTGGAGCCGGGCCACGGCCTTCGGTTGGGCTACTACGCCCAGGAACACGAGAACCTCGACATCGACCGGACCGTGCTCGACAACATGAAGTCGGCCGCCCCGGCCCTGACCGAGACGGAGGTCCGCAAGGTCCTGGGGTCGTTCCTCTTCTCGGGGGACGACGTTCAGAAGCCCGCCCGGGTGCTGTCCGGGGGCGAGAAGACCCGGCTGTCGCTGGCAATGCTCGTGGTGTCCTCGGCCAACGTGCTGTTGCTCGACGAGCCCACGAACAACCTCGATCCGGCCTCGCGGGAGGAGATCCTCGGCGCGCTGCGGACGTTCAAGGGGGCCGTCGTGTTGGTGACCCACGACGAGGGCGCGGTGGCCGCCCTTGAGCCGGAGCGGGTACTGCTCCTTCCCGATGGCGTCGAGGACTTCTGGGGTCCCGACTACCGCGACCTGGTCACCCTGGCGTGACTGTGGTGCGCCGGGCGTCGGACGCACACGGATCGCGGTGGATTACCTCCGCGGGAGGGGGCACGAGCCACCGCGATCCTGCTACGGGCACCCGGCGGTGCTTTCCCAGACTTCTCCCATGCCGGCCTTCGAGCCAACCTTTCGATCAGGACCTAAAGGTGACGGTCCGGTCTGCGTCATGTGCGGCACGCCTCGCAGACCGGACCGCCGCGGATCACTTGAGCTGGCCGCGGATCTCGCCGCCCGGGAACAGTTCCGTGTGGACGTTGACGTAGTAGGCCTTCGGGTTGGCCTGCAGGTCGGCCAGCAGTGCGGAGTCCGCGACCGTGGTGCACGCGGATGTGGTGAAGTCGGGCGCCGAGGGGACAGGCAGCGGAATCTTGACCGGGCCCGCAACGTGTCGCGGCGCCAGGTGGATGTGAGCCGCCACGGCGTCTCCGGACAGGCCATTGACGTCCAGCACGTAGCAGAACTGGTTACCGTCGACGCGGTAGCTGAAGAAGCCGCTCGCGCCGGTGTTGGAACCCGTCGTCTCCTGCCCGGTGTTGAGGGGGATCGCGGGGGTTCCGGGAGGCTTCGCGAGGGCCGGACCGGCGCCGGCGGCGAGCGCCGCAGCGGCCAGGGCGGCGGCGGCGAGGGGGCGGACACGGGTGAGCATCGGGGGTGCTCCGTTCCGAGGGTCGCCGACGACCGGTCGGCCGTGGCGTGCCAGGGGAGACGCATACCCTAGGGAACCGGTTCAGCCGACGCTGTCCCGGGCCCGCCGTCCATAACGGAACTGACAGGTTCAGATAATGGACAGTTATGCAATTCGGGCCCTCCGGGCCCGAGACTTGACGGGTGTCCGCTGCCCCTCCGCGCCCAGCCCGGCAGGCCGCCAAGGCCACCGGCGCCTGGGCGGACGGCGACCGCGCGCCGCTGAACCACAACGAGGAGTTCAAGCAGGCCGACGACGGGCTCAACGTCCGGCAGCGGATTCTCGACGACTACTCCCGCAACGGCTTCGCGTCCATCCCCGGCGACGACCTGCGTGGCCGGATGCGCTGGTGGGGGCTCTACACCCAGCGCCGCCCGGGGATCGACGGCGGGAAGACCGCCACGCTGGAGGCCAGCGAGCTCGACGACGAGTACTTCATGCTCCGGGTCCGCGTGGACGGTGGTGCCCTCTCCGGCGAACAGCTCCGGGCCGTGGCCGAGGTCAGCCAGCAGTTCGGTCGCAACACCGCCGACATCACCGACCGGCAGAACATCCAGCTCCACTGGATCCGGATCGAGGACGTCCCGGCGATCTGGGAGCGCCTCGAGGCGGTTGGCCTGATGACCACCGAGGCCTGCGGGGACACGCCGCGCGTCATCCTCGGGTCGCCCGTCGCAGGGATCGAGGCCGCCGAGATCATCGACGGGACGCCGGCTCTCGAGGAGATCCGTGACCGCTACATCGGGTCGCCAGAGTTCTCCAACCTGCCCCGCAAGTTCAAGACGGCGATCTCCGGCTCGCCCAGCCTCGACGTCGCTCACGAGGCGAACGACGTGTCGTTCGTCGGCGTGGTGCACCCGGAGTTCGGTCCCGGCTTCGACGTCTGGGTGGGGGGCGGCCTCTCGACCAACCCGATGTTCGCCCAGCGCCTCGGCGCCTGGGTCAGCCTCGAGGAGGTCCCCGACGTCTGGGTGGGGGTCGTCTCGATCTTCCGTGACCACGGCTACCGCCGGCTGCGCAACCGGGCTCGGCTGAAGTTCCTGGTCGCCGACTGGGGTGTCGAGAAGTTCCGGGAAGTGCTCGAGAAGGACTACCTCGGCCGAGCCCTCCTCGACGGGCCGCCGCCCGCCACGGCGCCCGAGCACCGCCGCGACCACGTCGGGGTGCACCGGCAGAAGGACGGCCGGAACTGGGTCGGTGTCTCGCCGGTGGCCGGCCGGGTCAGCGGCGACGTTCTCGCCGGGGTGGCCGAGCTGGCGAGCCGGTATGCGTCGGGGCGGGTCCGGCTGACGACGCACCAGAAGCTGCTGGTCCTGGACGTGCCCGACGAGAACGTGGCGCCGCTCGAGGCCGGCCTCGACCGGATCGGCTTGTCCAGCCGGCCCACGGAGTTCCGCCGCGGCGTTCTCGCGTGCACGGGCATCGAGTTCTGCAAGCTCGCCCTGGTCGAGACCAAGGCACGGGCGCGCGTCGTCGTCGACGAGCTCGAGCGCCGGCTGCCGGAGTGGGACAGCCCGCTGAGCATCCACGTCAACGGCTGCCCCAACTCGTGCGCACGGTTCCAGGTCGCGGACGTGGGACTCAAGGGCCTGGTCATGACCAACGAGGCGGGCGACTCGGTCGAGGGGTTCCAGGTCCACTTGGGTGGCAGCCTCGGCGACGACCCCCAGCTGGCTCGCAAGACCCGGCAGCTGCGCGTCATCGCCGAGGAGGTTCCCGACTACGTTGAGCGGCTGGGTCGTCGCTATCTCGACCAGCGCTCCGGCCCGGACGAGAGCTTCGCGGCCTGGGCGCGCCGGGTGGACGAGGAGGCGCTGCGATGAGCCGCGCCGCCGCTCCGCTCTACTGCCCGTTCTGCGGTGAGGAAGACCTCCGCCCGGTGGAGGACGACCCCGCGGCATGGTCCTGCCGCGCCTGCGCGCACGTGTTCGCCGTGCAGCTGGTGCGGATCGACCACGCCGCCATCCCCGCCAACCGTCCGTCCGCCGCCGCCGGAGGCCGCTCGTGACGACCACCGCCGCGCCGTGGACGCTCGATGCCGTGCGCACCGCGGCCGCCGAGGGTGCTGCCGCGGTCGGTGAGAACGGGACCGGGGCCGGGCCTGACGCATACGAGCATCGAGTCGAGACCGCGCGGCGGGCACTGCGCTGGGGCGCCGAGACGTTCGGCGCCGACCTCACCGTGGCCAGCTCGATGGGTGACGAAGTGCTCGTCCACCTCGTCGGCACGACGATCCCTGGCGTCGACGTCTTCTTCCTCGACACCGGCTACCACTTCGCCGAGACCCTGGGCACCCGCGACGCATACGCGGCGATGCTGCCGATCCGGATGCGCACCGTCCTGCCACTGCAGACCGTCGCCCAGCAGGACGCGCAGTACGGCCCGAGGCTCCACGACCGCAACCCCGACCAGTGCTGCGCGCTGCGCAAGGTCGAGCCACTCGAGCGCGCGCTTTCGCGCCACCGTGCCTGGGTGACCGGTATGCGTCGCGAGGACGCCCCCACGCGGACGGACATCGCGGTGGTCGGGGTCGACGAGCGGCGAGGCATGGTCAAGCTCAACCCCCTCGCGGCGTGGACCGCCGAGGACGTCGCCCGCTACACCGAGGAGAACGGGGTCTTCGAGAACCCGCTCCGGCAGATCGGGTTCGCCTCCATCGGGTGCGCGCCGTGCACCCGCGCCGTCGCCGACGGTGAAGACCCTCGTGCCGGCCGCTGGTCGGGCCGCGCCAAGACCGAATGCGGGCTACACACATGACCTTGGCTCCGCACAAGAACAGTGTCGCGGCTACAGCCGTCGTCGACCGCCCGGTGACCCCGCCCTCCCTCACCCTCCACCACCTCGACCACCTCGAGGCGGAGGCCATCCACATCTTGCGCGAGGTGGCCGGCGAGTTCGAGCGCCCGGTCGTCCTCTTCAGCGGCGGCAAGGACTCCGTCGTCATGCTTCACCTCGCGGTGAAGGCGTTCGCGCCCGCGTCCCCGCCCTTCGCGCTCCTCCACGTCGACACCGGTCACAACTTCCCGGAGGTGCTCGAGTACCGCGATGAGACCGTGACCCGGCTCGGGCTGCGGTTGGTCGTCGCCCGCGTCCAGGACTATCTCGACGACGGCCGGTTGCGAGAGCGCTCGGACGGCACCCGGAACCCTCTCCAGACCGTCCCGCTCCTCGACGCGATCGAGGCGAACCGGTTCGACGCGGTCTTCGGCGGCGGGCGCCGTGACGAGGAGAAGGCCCGCGCCAAGGAGCGGGTGTTCAGCCTGCGCGATGCGTTCGGCGCCTGGGACCCGCGCCGGCAGCGCCCCGAGCTGTGGGACCTCTACAACGGCCGCCACGCCCCGGGGGAGCACGTCCGAGTGTTCCCCCTGTCCAACTGGACCGAGCTCGACGTGTGGCGCTACATCGAGCGGGAGCGCATCGTCCTGCCCGACCTCTACTACGCCCACGAGCGGGAGGTGTTCCGCCGCGACGGCATGTGGCTCACCGCCGGCGAATGGGGTGGGCCGAGGCCCGGTGAGCCGGTCGAGACGCGGACCGTCCGGTACCGCACCGTCGGCGACATGAGCTGCACCGGCGCCGTCGAGTCGACCGCGGCGACGACCGTCGAGGTCATCGTCGAGCTGGCCGCCTCGCGCCTCACCGAGCGCGGCGCCACCCGTGCCGACGACCGCCTGTCCGAGGCCGCGATGGAGGACAGGAAGAAGCAGGGCTACTTCTGATGGGCCTGGCTGCCCCGGCCCGAGACAAGGGCCGGCATGACCTGCTTCGTCTCGCGACCGCCGGAAGCGTCGACGACGGCAAGTCCACGCTGGTCGGTCGGCTGCTCCACGACACCCGCTCGATACTCGCCGACCAGCTCGCCGCCGTCGAGCGGGCCAGCCGTGACCGCGGCCTCGACACGACCGACCTCGCGCTCCTCACAGACGGCCTGCGCGCCGAGCGCGAGCAGGGCATCACGATCGACGTGGCGTACCGGTACTTCTCGACGGCCACCCGGTCGTACGTCCTCGCCGACACGCCCGGTCACGTCCAGTACACGCGCAACATGGTCACCGGCGCGTCGACCGCCGAGCTGGCGCTGATCCTTATCGATGCGCGGCACGGCGTCGTCGAGCAGACGCGGCGCCACCTCGCGGTCACCGGCCTGCTCGGGGTCCGGCACGTTGCGCTCGCGGTCAACAAGATGGACCTCGTCGACTGGGAGCAGTTGGTCTTCGACCGTCACGTGGGCGAATTCGTTGCTCTGGCAGCGCGGTTCGGCATCACCGACGTCCAGGCCGTGCCGGTTTCCGCGCTCTTCGGCGACAACGTCGTCGACCGGTCCGACCGGACCCCCTGGTATGCGGGTCCGACCCTCCTCGACTACCTCGAGTCCGTGCCGGTCGGCATCGACCCCTCCCGGCAGCCGCTGCGGATGCCGGTCCAGTACGTCATCCGTCCGCAGAGCGCCGAGCACCCGGATTACCGGGGCTACGCGGGCCGGCTCGCCTCCGGAGTGGTCCGCGTCGGCGACGACGTCGTGGTGCTCCCGGCCGGCCTGCGAACCCGGGTCGTCGGCATCGACCGCTCCGTCACGCCGGGGCAGCCTGGGCGTCCCGACGAGCATGACGTCGCGTTCGCGCCGCAGTCGGTCGTGGTCCGGCTGGCCGACCAGCTGGACGTCTCACGCGGCGACCTCATCGCGTCGGCGGACGATCGCCCACGCGTGGTGCGGGAGATCGTCGGGACGCTGGCCATCCTTTCCGAACGGCCGCTCCGGGCCGGAGACCGCGTCCTGGTGCGGGTCGGCACGCGCAACGTCCGCGGTCTCGTGTCCGAGCTGGTCGACGAGCTCGACGTCGCGAGTCTCGAGCGCGCTCGGGCCGCCGAGGCCTTGCGCCTCAACGCGATCGGACGGGTCCGGATCCGGTTGGCAGAGCCGGTAGCGCTGGACGACTACGCCGACCTGCGACAGACCGGTGCCTTCCTGCTCGTCGACGAGGCGGACGGCACCACCCTCGCGGCGGGCATGGCCGAGCTGGAGCCGGGGCCGAAGGTCAGCTCCGGCGAGGCCGGGCATTGACCATTCGCCGCTGAAGGAGGACAGGTGGCCGTCACGCCGGGATACCCGGGATACCCCGCCACCCTGCGGCTCGAGGGCCGACGGGTCCTCGTCGTGGGCGCGGGCACGGTGGCGACCCGTCGCATACCGGC
>JBKPKI010000225.1:0-6520 GCA_046731055.1 Actinomycetota bacterium
CCCGCCCGGTTTCCATCGGGGCCGGCGACGTCTCCTCGGCCCCCTGCGCCGAGGAGGGTGCGCGGCCGCTGCCGGGCCGGGTTGACCCTAACCGGCCAAACTACGCGCAGATCGAAGCGGAAACAAGCAAACGAGGCGCACCGCATCAAGCTGCGGACAACGAGGTCAGCGCGCCTGTTCGCGACCAGTCAGCGCCCAGGCGTCCTCCGACACACCCGAGTCGTCGGTGTCGACCCAAATTCCCGAATCCTCGTCCGTAGTGTCGTCACCGTCGATCGACGGCCCGTCGAGGGGGATGTCGTCGCCACGCAGCAGGGCGAGAGTGGTCGGCAGGTCGTCGGCCTTGACCAGCACATCGCGGGCCTTGGACCCCTCAGAAGGTCCGACGATCCCCCTCGACTCCAACAGGTCCATGAGCCGGCCGGCCTTGGCAAAGCCGACCCGCAGCTTGCGCTGCAGCATCGACGTCGAGCCGAACTGGGTCGTCACCACGAGCTCGGTGGCCTGTAGCAGCAAATCAAGGTCGTCACCGATGTCGTCGTCGACCTGCTTCTTGGGCTGCGCGATGATGACGTCCTCGCGGTAAGCCGGCTTGAGCTGGGCCGTGACGCTCTTGACGACCGCGTTGACCTCGGTCTCGGTGACCCAGGCACCCTGCACCCGGATCGGCTTGCTCGTGCCCATGGGCAGGAAGAGCGCGTCCCCCTGCCCCACGAGCTTCTCGGCGCCGGGCTGGTCGAGGACAACCCTCGAGTCGGCGAGCGACGACGTCGCGAAGGCCATCCGGGACGGCACGTTCGCCTTGATCAGGCCGGTCACCACGTCGACGGAGGGCCGCTGGGTCGCCAGCACCAGGGTGATGCCCGCGGCCCGGGCGAGCTGGGTGATCCGGACGATCGACTCCTCCACGTCGCGAGGCGCCACCATCATCAGGTCGGCGAGCTCGTCGACGATGACCAACAAGTAGGGGTACGGCTGGATCACCCGCTCAGAACCGGGCAACGCCTTGACCTTGCCGCTCCGCACCGCCTTGTTGAAGTCGTCGAGGTGCTTGAACCCGAATGCGGCCAGATCGTCGTAGCGCGTGTCCATCTCCCGCACGACCCAAGCCAATGCCTCAGCGGCCTTCTTCGGGTTCGTGATGATCGGCGTGATGAGGTGCGGGATCCCTTCGTACGCGGTGAGCTCGACCCGCTTCGGGTCCACGAGGACCAGCCGCACCTCGTCTGGCGTCGCCCGCATGAGGATCGACGTGATCATGGAGTTGACGAACGACGACTTCCCGGCGCCCGTGGCGCCCGCGACGAGCAGGTGCGGCATCCGGGCCAGGTTCGCGACGACGTAGCCACCCTCCACGTCCTTGCCGACGCCGATGAGCATCGGGTGGTGGTTCGACCGCGCCGCCTGGCTCCGCAGCACGTCACCCAAGGACACCGTCTCGCGGTCGGTGTTCGGGATCTCGATCCCGATGGCCGACTTGCCGGGAATCGGGCTGAGGATGCGCACGTCGGCCGAGGCGACCGCATACGCGATGTTCTTGGAGAGCGCCGTCACCCGCTCCACCTTCGTCGCCGGCCCGAGCTCGACTTCGTACCGCGTTACCGTCGGCCCCCGGGTGAAGCCGGTGACCTGCGCATCGATCTCGAACTGCTCGAAGACCACCGTCAGCGCCTCGACGACCCGGTCGTTCGCGACGCTGCGGGTGCGGTGCGGCGCGCCGGGGGCGAGCAGCTTCTGGTCGGGGAGCGTGTATGCGACGTCGCCGGTCAGCGACAGCTGTTCGACCCGAGACGGCAAGGTCGACGTGGGCGGTGGGACCAGGGCCTCCTTCGGGCCGAGCACCGGTTCGGCCCCTCCGGCCGGCATCGCACTCGAGGCCGACTCGTCCGGAGCCGGTCGGCGCTCGCCTGGCCGCAGACGGCGTCCGATGCCACCGGCAACGGTGGCCGCCTGCTCGAACGCCTCGTCTCCGTCGCGCCTCTCAAGCAGGTCGATGGCGCGCCGGCGGGGCCGGCTCTGTGCCGCGGCGGTAGCCGGGTCTTCCGGCTCGGCCGCTGTCGACCCGTGCAGCATCCGGTCGCGAAGGTGGCGGACCCGTTGCGGCACATGCCGAACCGGCGTCCCGGTCAGGACCAGCGCCCCGAACAGGGCGACCAGCGCGAGGAGCACGAGGGCGCCTGATCGTGAGACCGCAGCGGCCAGCGGGCTGGACGCGAGGAAGCCCGCGATGCCGCCCGCCGCACGCATGCCGTCGGCGCCGTCCGTGGGGTTCGGGATGCCGTCGGCCAGATGAGCGAGGCCGCAGGCGGCAACGGTCAGGACGACTGTGCCGACGGCGAGGCGGTTCGTGACCCCCTCATCCCGTGGGGCACGCAAGAAGTACAGTCCGAACAGCAGCAGGACGAGCGGCACGGAGTACCCGATCCGGCCCAGCGTTCCGGCCACCACCGCGTGGATGACGTCGCCGACCACACCCTCGACGCCCCACCACTCACGGGCGGCGACGACGATGGCCAGCCCGATGAGCGCGAACCCGATCCCGTCGCGGCGGTGCTCCGGCTCGAGGTCACGCGCGGAGCTGCCGATCCCGCGCACAGCGCCTCCGGCCAGGTGGGCGACGCCCATCCAGGTCCCACGGACCGCCCGCAGGGGGAGTGCCAGGCCGCCGGAGCGAGTCGATCGGCGGCGCGGAGCAGGCTGCCGACCGGCCGGACGCCCACCCCGACCAGCCGGTTGTCGCGCGGCCGGCCCGGTCTGAACGCGCCCGGGAGGGGGCCGCAATGACGTGGAAGACGGACGCGAAGCCATGGTGGGAACGGTACGCGAAAGTCACCTCCGACTCACGTGTCACACGCGCCACAGCCCGCCGACCTCTTGACCGGTCGAGAGGCCAACTTTCGCCGTTAAATCGCCGCTGAGAACGACCAAAGTTGGCCTCTCGGCCCCGGAGCTGGGCGTGGTGGGGGCCGGGCCATCTCAGATCGCGAGAGCCGAGTCCTTCGCCCGGACGGGGATCGCTACCGTTGACGCACGGTCATGAGTGCCAGCGCACAGCCCCGGCTTGCTGGCCAGCAACCCTCCTCCGCGGTGGGGTGCTCCGGGTGACGACCCGGCCGATGGCATACGCCACCGGCAAGCGCGGACCTCGCTTCCCGCGGGTCCTCGAGACCTTCGGAGCCGACCATGTCCATCGCCCGCAGCGAGTACACCTACTGCGCGCCGACCATCCCAACCTCGCTGCGAATCGTCCGCGACGGCGAACGCGTGCGTGCCGCCGCCTCGGGTGACCTGCCCGCGGTCGTCGGCGCGGGCCTGCGCGTCCCGACGCTGACCGGCGACGCCGAGTACGCGAACCTGGACCACGCGGCGTCCACCCCCGCACTCGTCAGCGTCAAGGCAGCGGTCGACACCGCGCTGAAGACGTACTCGTCCGTCCACCGCGGCAACGGGTATGCGAGCCGAGTCACCTCGGCGTGGTACGAGGAGGCCCGCCACGAGGTCGCCCGGTTCGTCGGGGCGCGCGAAGATGACCTCGTCCTGTTCACCCGCAACACGACCGACTCGACGAACCTGCTCGCCCGCAGCCTGCCGTGGGGCACCGAGGTGTTCGTGTTCGAGACCGAACACCACTCGACGCTGCTCCCCTGGCAGGCGGCCCGCGGCGCGCAGGTGACCACCCTGCCGGTCCCGTCCAGCGTCGAGCACGCGCTGGAGGACCTCGAGGCGGCGCTCGCCGCCTCCGTGGCTTCGCACCGGCTGGTCGCCGTCGCGGGCGCCTCCAACGTCACCGGTGAGCTGTGGCCGCTCGCCGACGTCGTCGCGGTAGCCCAGCGCTTCCGGGCCCGGGTCCTTGTGGACGCCGCCCAGCTCGCGCCGCACCGGGCCGTCGACATCGCCGGCACCGGCATCGACTACGTCGTCTTCTCCGGCCACAAACTGTATGCGCCGTTCGGAGCCGGCGTCCTGGCGGGACGCCGCGACTGGCTCGACACCGCGGCGCCCTACCTGCGCGGTGGCGGTGCGACCTCGCGCGTGACGACCGACGGGGCCGCGTGGGCGACCGGGGCGGCGCGGCACGAGGGTGGCAGCCCCAACGTTCTGGGTGCCATCGCCGTCGCCGCGGCGTGCGCGGCGATCACGGCGCACCGCGAGGCGATCGAAGCGCACGAGGCGGAGCTGGCGGAGAGGCTGCGGGCGGGTTTGGACGTGATCCCCGGCGTAGACACCTGGTCGATCTTCGGCGACGACCACGAGCGAGTTGCGGTGCTCGCCTTCACGATCGACCGGCTCGACTCCTCGCTGGTGTCGGCGATCCTGTCGGCCGAGCACGGGATCGGAGTTCGGGACGGCAAGTTCTGCGCGCACATCCTCGTCGACGAGCTGCTCGAGGACCCGTGGGGGGACGTTCCGGCCACGGCGGTTCGGGTGAGCCTGGGCCTCAGCAACACCATCGAGCACGTCGACCGGCTGGTTGCCGCCGTTGCCGCTCTCGCGGCCAACGGACCGGCGCGGCGGTACACCCGGACCGACGACGGCTGGGTCGCGGACGGCGACGAGCGGGACCTGACCCTGCCGCTGCCGTGGTGAGTGCCGCCTGAGGCGAAGGTTCACGGGGGGCTGACCTTCCTCGAACATCCGCGGGCCACGCTGGTGGGAGCCGGTCCATCAAGCCGGTCAACCGCACCACGTCGTCAGGAGTTCGCCATGTGGACCAAGGCCACTGTTCTGGGCGGAGTCACCGCCGTCGCTCTCGTCGCCGGAGGCGCCGGCATGGCGATCGCGTCGGCGCAGGGCACAGCCGGTCCGGATGTCGCCACCGTCTCCCCGACTGGTGATCCCAGTCCGACCGTCTCGCCGAGTGCCAACCCCGCCAAAGCCGGCAAGATCGACAGGGACGACCTCAAGCAGATCCTGGGCCGGCTCAAGGACTTCCAGCACGCGGAGTGGGTCACCACGGGTGACGCCAACGCTTACGTCACCCACGAGGCGATCCTCGGCGAGATCCGTTCGGTCTCCTCGAGGTCGATCACCGTCGCATCCTCCGACGGCACGTCGATGACCTTCGCGGTCAACGACCAGACGAAGGTCCGTCAGCGGCAGGCGAGGGGCACGGCCACCCCGACCATTGCCGATCTCAAGACCGGCCAGACCGTCCTGGTCGGCGGTGTGAAGACGCCGGATCTCACCGCTAGAAACGTCCTCGTCCGCGCTTCCTGACGGGCCTTCCCGGTTCCAACCCCCGGTCTTGGGGTGGAACGGGAGGGAAGGCCGGCCTACTCGCGGCGCACCGCCCAGGGAGCGCAGCCTGGTGACCGTCGCCTCGCTGACGACGAGCGGCAGCACCAAGCAGCTCGGCCACCACTTGGGCGTGCGCTCGACCACGGTGCGACGCAGGATGAGGTGAACGAGGTCATTACCCGCCTGGCGTTCTGCGCCGGCTGGCCAAAGGCGATGTCGGCCACGACCGTGGCGATCAGGACTTCGCCGAGCGCTGAGACACCATTCTCGAGAAGGAGCACCAGACCATGCGACGAGCGATCCTCTACGCACCTGGCGATGTTCGCGTCGAAGACCGCGACGACCCACGGATCGAGAAGCCGACCGACGCGATCATCAGGTTGTCGGCCACCTGCATCTGCGGCTCGGACCTCTGGGACTACCGCGGCGTCAACCAGTCGAACGGGCCGATGCCGGTGGGTCACGAGTACTGCGGCATTGTCGAGGAGGTTGGCACCGACGTCACTTCCATCCGGCCCGGTCAGTTCGTGGTCGGCAGCTTCTTCGCCTCGGACGGCACGTGCCTCAACTGCCGCAACGGTTTCCAGACTTCCTGCCTGCACGGCAAGGGGATCGGTGGGCTCGGCGCGCAGGCGGAGGCGCTTCGGGTCCCGTGGGCCGACGGCACCCTGGTCGCGACGCCAGAGGTGCCGGACGATGACCTGGTCCCGAGCCTGTTGGCCGCCTCCGACGTGCTCGGAACCGGCTGGTTCGCGGCGGTGGCGGCGGGCGTCGAACCAGGGTCGACGGTGGCGGTCGTCGGCGACGGGGCGGTCGGCCTGCTCGGCGTCCTGGCCGCGAAGGAGTTGGGCGCTGACCGCATCATCGCCATGAGCCGGCACGAACCGAGGCAACGGCTGGCCCGCGAGTTCGGCGCCACCGACATCGTTCCGGAGCGGGGGGACGAGGGTGTGGAGCACGTCAAGGACCTCACCGACGGCATCGGTGCCGACGCCGTCCTCGAATGTGTCGGCCTGGACGAGTCGATGAGCCAGGCTCTGCGGTCGGCCCGCCCCGGCGGCGGCGTCGGCATTGTCGGCGTGCCACACGGCGTCTCCGTGGACGGCACTGAGCTGTTCTACTCCCACGTCCGGATCGGCGGCGGCCCGGCGCCGGTCCGCCGGTTCCTGCCCGACCTCGTGGAACGGATCGTCGAGCGGCGGATCGACCCCGGCAAGGTCTTCGACCTCACCCTTCCGCTTGACGAGGCCGCCAAGGGGTATGCGGCGATGGACGAGCGACG
>JBKPKI010000226.1:0-7488 GCA_046731055.1 Actinomycetota bacterium
ACCGCTCCAACCGGGCCACCCAACCGTGTACGCGGGTCGGCGCCGGCGAACTCAATCCCGCCGACCCGACCCCGGGCATGAGCCGGGAGGTCGCGTGGCATACCGAGGGCATGTGGTCCGGCACTGTCGACACTGAGGCCGGCGTGGTGTCCGGCTGGCACCACCACGGCGACCACGAGACCACGCTCTACGTCGTCGCGGGACGGATGCGGCTGGAGTCTGGTCCCGACGGCTCGCACGTCGTCGAGGCCGGGCCCGGCGACTTTCTCCACGTCCCGGCCGGTGCCGTCCACCGCGAGTCGAACCCCGGAGACGGCCGGTCCCGGGCGGTCATCGTCCGCTGCGGCTCCGGGCCGCCCACGATCAACGTCGACGGCCCCGCCTCCCCACAAGCCCGCACGTGATGACCAGTATTCGGACATTTCGGAACCGGGCGGTCAAGAAGTCATCACGTGCGGAGTTGTGCGTGGGCGGCACAGGGCGGAGTCCAGCGCGCCGAGGCCCGAGCTACAAGGCGTGGATCCTCTGAAGGTGGTTCAGGGAGAACCAGCCGAAGGGGATGGGCAGCCAGTACGTCGCGAGCCGGTACAGCAGCACGGATGACACCGCTGTCCCGCTGTCGACCCCGATCGCAATGAGGCCGGCGGACATCGCCGCCTCGATGCCGCCGAGGCCACCCGGCGTCGGCACCGCGGAGCCGATGATCGCGCCGGCGAAGTAGACGACCGCCGTCGCCGGGATCGACGTCTCCGCCCCAAAGGCGCGGGTCGCGCATACCAGCGCCGCCACGAAGCTGGCGTCGAGAAGCAGGGCTCCACCGAGGAGCTGGGCCAGCTTGGCCGGGGTCTGGACCACCGCGATGACCTGCGGTATTGCCGCTTTGATCGGAGGGACGACCCGCGAGAGGACGAACGCACGGATCCGTCGGACCGCGAGCAGTCCCAGGACCAGCATGACCACCACGGGTATCGCCGCGACGAGCACCGGCGGCGGGCTGAACGACGCCCGCGGGCCGGTGCCGGCCAACACACCGGACACCAGCAGCAGCACGAAGTAGGAGCAGAACTGCGCCACCTGGGCCACGCCGACCCCGGCACCGGCGACCGCCGGGGGCAACCCTGAGGTCTGCAGGTAGCGCGTGTTGAGCGCGATGTTGCCGACCGCCGCCGGCGCGACCAACCCGGTGAACGCGATGGCCAGCTGAGTCATGTACGTCTTGACGAAGTTCAGGTGGATGCGGACCGCCCCGTTCAGTGCGATGGACGCCCCCGCGAACGTCAGCACCGAGCACACGACGGCGGCTGCGGCCCAACCCCACTGCGCGGAGGCGAGCACGCTGGCGAAGTCCACTTGCGCGAACTGCGGCAGGATGATGTAGCCGGCGACGGCGATGCCGACGACCATGACGACGCCGCGCAGGGTGACCCGCCGCAGCTCGACCGGTTCGATCCGTTCCTGCGACGGCCGCAGCGCGACGACCTCGTCCCGCAGCGCGGACAGCAGGTCCTTGCGATCCTTGAGCGCCTCGCGGGTGGCCCGGGTCATGGCGATCCGCTGCAACAACGGCCCGGCCCGGAGCACCGCGTCCTCACCCAACCCGGCCACGGCCGACCGGACCGCACGTTCGGGACCGACGCACAGCGCCACGGTGGTGAGCACCTGTGCGACGTCGATGCGCAACGTCACGTCATCCGCCGCGAGGTCACCCGCGCCCACCCAGCGCAGCCCGGCCCGGCCGTCCTCCTCGATCATCACGACGTTCGGCCCGAGGTTGCGGTGCGCCACCCGCCGCTGTTGCAGGACAGCGACCATCCGCCAGATCTCGGCGACGTCGTGGTCGTCGAGATGCTCACCGAGCTCGGCGAGCGTCCTCCCTACCGGCTCGACGTAGGCAATGGCCGCCGCGAACGGGCCAACCTCGCATACCGAAACCGGGCGGGGCGCGGGGATTCGGGCTTGCGCGAGTACCAGCCCCATCAGCGTGCGGTGCTCGATCTCGTTGCGCAGCGTCAAGGCCGGCGGCCGGGTGAAGCCGTTGCGCAGCCGTAGCACGCGGAGGAACCGGCGCCCCGAGGCCAGCCCGAACGTGTCTCGGTCGATGACGTGGACGTCGACCGGGCGGGAGTCCGTGCTCCCGACGTACCGGCGGTCGCCGGCGTCGTTTGCGTCGACGAGCTCGAGCCGCGTCAGCGGTATGCCCGTGGCCACCAGCGCCTTGGCCACCTCCGTTCCCGGCGGCCGCGTCGACGTCGCGCCGAACGCATACCGGAACCCGAGGCCGACCGACCAACCGAGCAGGAGCGAGCAGACGATCGCCGCCGCCGTCACCGACCCGGACAGGAAACCCGTCACAGCCGTGGCACCGACGACAACGATGGCCAGCGGCGCAATCCACTTGCGGCCCATGACATCGGCCACCGTAAGTAGAGCGAGCGTCGCGACGATCACGATGTCGAGGGGAGCAGACCGGCCTTCAGAGTTCGCTCGGGTCAACGTCGGCTGGAGGACGTCCAGCGGCCCGGTCAGGATGGCCCACGAGAGAAGGATGACGAGCACCGCGCCGAGCACCGCGGCCCCCAAGGACTGGACGAGCTGCAGGGGGCGGCGCCGCATGAGCAGGTCGGCGCCGACGGCGAACGGGAGCAGCACCGCGCCGATGGCGCCGAGCCAGCTCAGCAGGGTGAGCAGCAGCCGGGGAAGACCGCTGACGGCCTCGGCGAGGTCCTGCTCCACCGCTCCGCTCGTCCCCACCGCGGCCGCGCCGAGGGCGACCCCGCCGAGGAGGACCACCAGGGCGATGCCCAGCCGGAACAGGTCGGCCGGACGGCGGACCCGGTCGGGGATGGGTGGTTCGACCACCTCGACAGTGGCTGGTCGGTTCTCCTCGGTGACCTCGACGTGCGTCGTCTCCGCCGGCTCCGAAAGCTCCCGGTGCTCCCGGACGTCGGACGACTCCGCCTGACGGCTCGGAGAGTCGGTGGACACCCTGCCCATCCTGCCGCACAAGCCCGGTAAGAGCCGGTATGCGTCGAGGCCTCCCCGGTTCTCGCCGGCCGTTCAGGTCGCGTCCAGGGTCCGAGTGGGCCAGGATTCGCCCCGTGGATACGAATGACGTGAAGCAGGCCGCCGCCCGAGCCGGCGACCATCCGGCCTTGGAAAACATCGCGCGTCTGGGGTACGCGGTCAGTGGGATCCTCCACCTGCTCATCGGGTGGCTGGCCCTTCAGGTGGCCTGGTTCGGTGGCAGCGGGTCAGCCGACCAGTCCGGTGCCCTCCAGACCCTCTCCGGTAACGACGTCGGAAAGGTAATCCTCTGGATCGCGGTCGTCGGCTTCATCGGCCTGGGGCTCTGGAACCTGATCGAGCTCATTGTTGGCCGGGGCCAGACGTCCGACCGGGTCAAGTCCGGTGCCAAGGCCGTCGTCTATCTCTTCCTCGGGGTGAGCGCGTTCACGTATGCCCGGTCCGGGGGCAGTGGCTCCTCGAGCAGCTCTCAGACCGTGGACTTCACCGCAACCCTGATGTCCCAGCCGGCGGGGAAGATCCTCGTCGCTGCCGTCGGCCTGGCCGTCATCGGCGTCGGGATCTATCACGTCGTCAAGGGGGCCCGGAAGAAGTTTCTGCAGGACCTTCGTGAGCACCCTGGCCAGTGGGTAGTGCGCGCGGGCGTCTTCGGCTACATCGCCAAGGGCATCGCCCTCGGCGTCGTGGGCGCGCTATTCATCCTGGCCGCCGTGCGGAACCAGCCCGGCGAGTCGACCGGTCTCGACGGTGCGCTGCGCACCCTGCGTGACGCGCCACTAGGACAGTGGCTGCTCACGGTCATCGCGCTCGGGTTCGCCTGCTACGCGGTCTACTCCTTCGGCCGCGCCAGGTACGCCCGCGTCTGAGAGGGTCGCCCGTTAGTAGTACACGGCCGACCGTCGGCGCAGGTATCCCCAGGCGAGCACCGCGCAGACGATCCCGTTGAGGAAGCCGACCAGCACGTCGGTGAGGTGGTGCATGCCGCGGTAGAGGCGCGCATACCCGACCAGCAGCGGGATGACCAGGCAGAGCACCGTGAGCACCAAACGAAGTCCCTTGTTCGGGATGCGCTGGCACATGGCGGCGAGGACGAGATAGAGGGCCGTGGCGGCGCCGACGTGACCGCTCGGGTAGGACGACGTCGGTGGTGCGGGGTCGAGGTGCTCCACCTCTGGGCGGTCCCGACCGGTCACGGCAGTCGCGGTGACGAAGACTGTCGCCTGGATGGAGATCGCGATCGCCGGGATAACGGCCACCCACCACTGCTTGGTCAGCCACCAGATGAGGACCACCATGACGACGCACGTCCCGATGATGATCTCGGTGTTGCCGATCCGAGACCAGACCATGGTGATGGTGTCCCAGGTCGGCGTCCGCCCGGCCTGCAGGACACGGTTGACCGAGCTCTCGGCCTGGAGTCCGTCCAACGGGCCGTCGATGAGCTTGCCGATCCCGACGATGACCAACCACAACACGATCGCCGGCAGCAGCGCGCGCACGGCGACATCGCGCAAAGCCCCCCCGATCGTCGGTCTGGTGTCGTCGTCGACGTAACGGGTCAGGAAGGCCATCGGCTGCGGTTCTCCTCGGGGGGCTCGACCGACCGGGTATGCGCGTCCGTCCGCTCACGTGGGGATTCCTCCGCCTCGGCGGCGGCGTCGGCGTCCTCAGGGGTGTCCGGCAGGTCGGTGGGATGGGCAGGGTTCCAGCCGCGGTAGCCGGCATACGAAGCCAGCGCCAATCCCGAGCCCATGAGGACGCCCGCGGTGACATCCGAGGGGAAGTGCACTCCGAGGAAGACCCGGTCGAGCGCCGTGAGGAGGACGACCGTCCCGGCCACGCTGCAGGCGACGACCTTGGCGGCCGTCGTCTTCAGCAGCGGCCAGATCATGATCACGATGACCGTCGCGGCCGCGGCTGAGTTGGCGGCGTGGCCGGATGGGAAGCTGTACCCGGGCGCCGACGAAACCGGGTCTATCACCACCGGGCGCGTGCGCTGGACGACGTACTTGAGATCGAGGGCGAGGTTCCAGGCCACCATCATGGTGACGAAGCCCCAGATGGCTCGGCTCTTCAGGCCGTGCTTCCACCAGAGCCAGATGCAGACGCCGGTCCCGATGAGATAGACCCAGTGGGGCTGGAGGGCCTCCTGCCACCACGCGAGCGCGGTGTAGAGGCCCGGGTTGGCGCGGGTGATGTCCGTGGCGGCCGCGATCGCGTTCTTGTCGAACGTGATGACGACGCCGACGTTCTCCCGAGCAAAGAAGGCGAGCGCCGTCACCGGAACCGCCGCGGCGACCGCATACCCCACCGCCGGAAGCAGGCGACGCCATCGCCCCGGTGAGGTGGTGGACCGCGCAGTGGTCCTAGCGGACGCGGACAACCAACGACCTCGGAAGCACCCGTGTCGACAGGCCGTACTGCTCGCCCTTCGGGTCGCCGTCGATCTGCGCCTCGATGGCGGCCTTCCCCGTGGTCACGCGGATGGCGCGCGAGGTGAGGCGCACGATCTGCCGGTGGCCGCGTCGGTGGCGGCTGGCGAGGTCGGCGACGACGGCCCCCCAGCCGAACGCGCCCTTCGGCGCGAGGATGACGCCGTCAAGAATGCCGTCGTCGAGCTTGGCATCAGGCATCAGGCCGACATTGCCCTGCAGGGTCCCGCAGTTGCCGATGATGACGCTGCGGGCGTGCTGTACCTGGGGGTCGCCGCCGCCGGCCGCGACCTTGACCATGAAGCCGCGGGTGAATAGCCGGGCGAGGCCCGCAAAAACATACGCCGGCCAGCCCAGGACGCCCTTCACCTTTTCGTTGGTCTTGGCCATGACCTCCGCGTCGATGCCGATGCCGGCCATGACCAGGAAGACTTCCTCGTCGTCGCGGCGGGGGTCGTCCTCCGTCGGCGGGTCCTCCCCCTTGAGGGTGTCGGCCGACTCGGAGTCAGGAAACAGCCGCACCAGGCCCACGTCGATGCGCCGGTCGGCACCGGTGAGCACGACCTCAAGGGCTTCCTCGATCGTCTCGATGGGGAGCTCGAGGTTGCGGGCAAGAAGATTGCCGGTACCCCCCGGGAGGAGCCCCATCGGAGTCTCGGTGCCGACCAACGCGGTGGCGACGGCGCGCACGGTACCGTCGCCGCCCAGCGGGCAGAGGACGTCGATGCCTCGGTCCAGGACGTCCTGCGCCTGGCCGACGCCCGGGTCCTCCTCGGTCGTCTCGACGAAGACCGGTTCGCCCCAGCCGTGGTCCGCGCACACCTTGCCGACGCGGTCCTTGACGTCGGCGAGGTCGTCGAACTTCGTGGGGTTCACGACGACGCCGATCCGACGCGAGGCAGTCACGCGCCGACCCTACCCAGGACGGGGCCTTCCCACTCGTCGAGCGATTGGCCGCGTTCGCCTCGGAGGGCCTGCGCACGCCGTGTGTGCCTGATCGATGGAGGCTGCCGTCCGGGCTTCGCGACGAATCTAGTCTCACTTCCGCGGTTGTGGATAAAGGGGATTCGGCGCATGAGGGCTGTCGGTGGGGGACTTTAGGTTTGGGTGCATGGACGGCAGCCGGCACCGCGATCTGGGCGACATTCGTCGCTGGAAGACGGTTCCGCTGGCGCCCGGGTCGAGTTCGTCCGCCGATCTGGCTAACGAAGCGTCGGGGCTGCTGGGCTGGCTGGCGTCCGCGTCGCGGGCGCTGGAGAAGGCGGCGGTCGAACCGGCCTGGGCGGTCGACGAGGCCGGCCTCGCGACGGCGATGGCACTGCTGGGGCAGCTGCTGTCGCTGACCGATCGGCTCGAGGTCACCGTCACCGCCGAAGTGCTCGAACGCGACGTCGCGGTGCTGTGCGCGGCCGCCTCGGACGGCCCCGACGGACGCGGCCTGACCGACCGGGAGCTGGCCTCCACCACCAAGACCGCCACGGCACCGTCAACCAGCACGGCGTCACCTGGCACCGACGACCCCCACCGGACAGCGACGACGCGACCTCTGGGACACCTCCCGAACCGGGATGACCCCTCCGGATCGACCGCGGCACTGACCGCGCAGTACTGAGGGGCAGGGCTCCCGCCGATCCAGGGAGATGGCCGGCCGAAGCGTCAACGCCGTCCCAGATGCCGCTGGGCGCCCACGTCGTACGCCTCCGCCAGCCACGCCTTGAACTCCGCGTCGACCTCGTTGGGAGCAGCGAGTCGGAAGGCATGAAGCACGTTCCGCGCTGAGAACACCTCGACCCGACGCCAACGCGCTGACGGCACCTCCCGGGCCAGCACTAGATGACCGTCCAGCCACGAGACTCGTGGCTGGAACGCCGCGAAGCTCATCCGCACGTGCCACGCGATCCGGCTCTTCTCGGCCAAAACCTCCACGGGCCCACGGGCGTGAACCACGGCGAGCGCCGCCTCGTAGGCCGCCCGCACCGCCGGGTCCGATCGTGCGAAGTGCACCTCGACGTCTCCGAGCGCAGCACAGGTA
>JBKPKI010000227.1:0-1748 GCA_046731055.1 Actinomycetota bacterium
GGGCAGCCGGGCAGCTACACCGACGTGGACCACTGTGACGCGCTCTTCCATTTCGGCCACAACGTTGCCGAGACCCAGACGGTGCTGTGGGCCCGGATGCTCGACCGCATCGCAGGCTCGAATCCGCCCCTCCACGTCAGCGTCGACCCCCGACTGACCGAGGTGGCCCGCCGGTCGACCGTCCACCTGCCGGTGCGTCCGGGAACCAACGTCGCGCTGGTGAACGGCCTGTTGCACGAGGTGATCCGCCACGGCTGGGTTGATCAGGGGTGGGTCGACACGCATACGCGCGGGTTCGAGGAGCTGGCGCAGACGGTGGCTGGGTACCCACCTGACCGGGTCGCCCAGATCTGCGACGTCCGGGCGGCAGACGTCGCCCGCGCCGCGGAGATCTTCGGAACCGCGCCGCGGGTGGTGTCGACGGTGCTCCAGGGCTTCTACCAGTCGCACCAGGCCACCGCCGCCTCCGTTCAGGTCAACAACCTCCACCTGCTGCGCGGAATGCTGGGCCGGCCGGGGACCGGGATCCTCCAGATGAACGGGCAGCCAACCGCCCAGAACAACCGGGAGGCGGGCGCGGACGGCGACCTGCCCGGGTTCCGCAACTGGGAGAACCCCGCCCACGTCCAGCAGCTCGCCGACCTCTGGGACGTCGACGCCTCGGTCATCCCGCACTGGGCGGCGCCGACCCACGCGATGCAGATCATGCGCTACGCCGAGCAGGGCTCCGTCCGGTTCCTGTGGGTGGCCGGGACGAACCCCGCGGTTTCGCTCCCCCACCTCGGGCGGATCCGCGAGGTGCTCGGTCGCGACTCGCTGTTCCTCGTCGTCAGCGACGGGTACCGGACCGAGACGACAGAGCTGGCCGACGTCGTCCTGCCCGCCGCGCTCTGGGGCGAACGCACCGGCACGTTCACCAACGCCGACCGGACCGTCCACCTGTCCGACCAGGCGGTCCCGCCCCCGGGTGAGGCGCGCTCCGACCTCGATATCTGGGTGGACTACGCCCGGCGGATGGGGTTCCGCGACCGCAGCGGCCGGCCGATCCCCCGTTGGTCGGCCCCGGAGGAGGCGTTCGAGGCGTGGAAGGAGTGTTCCGCCGGACGACCGTGCGACTACACGGGGATGACCTACGAGCTGCTCCGTCGGCGCGGCGGCGTCCAGTGGCCGTGTACCACGGACGCCCCTGAGGGCACCGAGCACTTGTATCCCGACAGCGTCTTCAACACCGGCGCCGACTACTGCGAGACCTTCGGGCACGACCTGGCGACCGGCGCGAGCATCACGCCGGAACAGCACGCGGCGCAGCGGCTCGACGGACGGGCATGGCTGCGAACCGCCGAATGGGAACCGCCGCCGGAGGAGCCCTCCGACGCGTACCCACTCCTGCTCATGACCGGGCGCACCGTCTACCACTTCCACACCCGGACCAAGACCGGCCGGTCCGAGCAGCTCCAGGCGGCCGCGCCGGAGCCGTGGGTCGAGATGCATCCCGACGACGCCGCCGCGGCGGGGGTCGAGGACGGCAGTCGGGTATGCGTCGAGTCGGCGCGGGGGTCGGTCACCGTCCAGGTCCGGCTCGACGGCGACCGTCCCGGGCAGGTCTTCCTGCCCTTCCACTACGCGGACGAGGCGGCCAATGAGCTGACCATGGACCGCTGGGACCCCGTTTCGAAGCAGCCGGAGTTCAAGGGCGGCGCGGTTCAGGTCCGGGTCATCCAGGCCCCCGTCCCAGTGGCGTGAGAGGA
>JBKPKI010000228.1:0-4631 GCA_046731055.1 Actinomycetota bacterium
GTATGCGGACGGCTCGGCCCCGCTCCAACGTCCGGTCGAGGACGTCACGGCGGGGATCGGGGATGTCGTAGAGCGCTCGTCTCGGCCGATCCACCAAGGCGCGCAGCTGGCGGTCGGCGAGCACCTGGCCGACCAGGGTGCGGTCGCCGCCGACGACCAGCCCAGCTGGCAACCCAGCGGCGCCCGGCGACGGCGACTCGTTCCCGTGCAGCAAGACCCTCAGGGCGTGCCCGGCGACGGCGTCGGCCAGCGCGTCGGCCTGGTTGCTGCGCCGGCGCGCGAACCGCTGCTGCGACCAGCCGCCCGCGGCGGTCCGTGACTGGATGTGTCGCGTCCCGACCTTCACCGCGAGAAACCGACCCTGGTGGGCGAGCCCCACCGCATACCCACCTCGGCGGACGAGCACGACACCCAGCGGGTCGTACGAGAAGTACTCGAGGGTAGCCGCGGCGCCGTCGGCGCCGGTGACTCCAACGACCCGCCCGTCGGACCATTCGTCGGGCCCGGTCCCGTGACGCTCGTGGAACCGGATGACCCACCGTTCGACGCGCTCGGGCGCGACCTCGAGGTCGCGCTCCCCAGCCGTCACCTCAGATGTTGAAGCCGAGCGCCCGCAGCTGCTCGCGACCGTCCTCGGTGATCTTGTCCGGGCCCCACGGCGGCATCCAGACCCAGTTGATCCGGAACCCGTTGACAAGCCCCTCCAGCGCGTTGGCCGCCTGGTCCTCGATGACGTCGGTCAGCGGGCACGCAGCCGAGGTCAGCGTCATGTCGATGATCGCCTGCGACTCCGAGTCGACCGTGATGCCGTAGACCAGTCCGAGGTCGACGACGTTGATGCCGAGCTCGGGGTCGACGACGTCGCGCAACGCCTCCTCCACGTCGGCGACGTTCGCCGGGGTTTGTGTCGTGTCCGTCATGAGCTCAGCCCTTCTCTACTGCCGGTTCGGGAAGCGTGATGTCGACGCCCGTGCGGGCCAGCGCGTCGGTGAACGCGGTCCAGCCCAGCAAAGCGCACTTGACGCGAGCCGGGTACCGCGCGACTCCGGCAAAGGCCACGCCGTCGCCGATCACCGCCTCGTCACCCGGGTCCGCGCCCTTGGAGATCAACATCGAGCGCATCGCGGTGTATGCCTCGAGCGCCTCGCGCACCGAGTGGCCGGTCACCTGCTCGGAGAGAACGGATGCCGACGCGACGCTGATCGAGCACCCGAGCGCGTCGTAGGACATGTCGCGCACCGTGTCGCCGTCGAGGTCGACGCGGACGGTCACCTCGTCGCCGCAGGTGGGGTTGACGTGGTGCACCTCCGCGTCGAACGGCTCGCGCAGCCCGGCCCGGTGCGGCCGCTTCGAGTGCTCCAGAATCAGCTCCTGGTAGAGGTCCATCAGCGGTCGCCTCCGAACATCTCCGGGACACGGTCGAGGGAGGCCAACATCGCGTCGATCTCGCCAAGGGTGGTGTATGCGGCGACGGTCGCCCGGGTGGTCGCGGTGACGCCGAACCGGCGGTGCAGCGGCCACGCGCAGTGGTGGCCGACGCGGACGGCGACCCCGTCGGAATCGAGGACCTGGCCGACGTCGTGGGCGTGCACGCCGTCGACGACGAACGCCACGGTGCCGCCGCGGTCGGGGCCCGCCTCCGGGCCGACGACCCGCACCCACGGACGCTGGGCCAGCTCCTTGAGCAGGTGCGCGCAGAGGACCTCCTCGTGGGCCGCGACCCGCTCCATGCCGAGCTCGCCGAGGTACTGCGCGGCAACGCCCAGCCCGATCGCCTGGGCGGCCATCGGCACGCCGGCCTCGAACTTCTGCGGCACCGGCGCGTAGGTCGAGCCCTCCATCGTGACCGTCTCGATCATCGACCCGCCGGTGAGGAACACCGGCATCTCGTCGAGGATCTCCGGGCGACCCCAGAGGACGCCGATACCGAGCGGGCCGAGCATCTTGTGGCCGCTCCAGGCCATGAGGTCGACGTCGAGGTCCGTGACGTCGACCGGCAGGTGAGGTACCGACTGGCAGGCGTCGAGGACGACTAACGCGCCGACGGCGTGAGCGCGGTCCGCCAGCTCGCGGACCGGGGTCACCGTGCCGAGGACGTTGGAGGCGTGAGTGAAGGCGAAGACCTTGGTGCGCTCGCTGAGCAGGGACTCCAGGTCGGTGAGGTCAAGCCGGCCCTCGTCGGTCACCGGGACCCAGCGCAGGGTGGCGCCGGTCCGGCGGCACAGCTCCTGCCACGGGATGAGGTTGGCGTGGTGCTCCATCTCGGTGACGAGCACCTCGTCGCCCGGACCAAGCGCGAACCGTGACCCGGTGCCTCCCCCGCCGCCCGCGGCGGCGTTCGAGAACGCGTAAGCAGCGAGGTTCAGGCCCTCGGTGGCGTTCTTGGTGAAGACGACCTCGTCGGCGTGCGCCCCGACGAACGACGCGATGGTGGCCCGGGCGGCCTCGTAGAGCTCGGTGCCCTCCTCCGACAGCTGGTGCGCGCCGCGGTGCACCGCGGAGTTATGCCGCTCGTAGAACTCCCGCTCCGCGTCGAGGACGACGAACGGCTTCTGCGAGGTGGCTCCGGAGTCGAGGTAGACCAACGGTTTCCCGTCGCGGACCGTGCGCTCGAGGATCGGGAAGTCAGCCCTAATTCGAGCGGACTCCTCGGCAGTAAACGGTTCTCGGAACGGCACGGCAGACATGTCAGAGCTTCGCCGTGACCGACGGGGACGCGTACCGGTCGTAACCCTCGTCCTCGAGCCGCTCCGCAAGCTCGGGGCCGCCCTCCTCGACGATGCGGCCGTCGATGAAGACGTGGACGAAGTCGGGGTGGATGTAGCGCAGGATCCGCGTGTAGTGGGTGATAAGCATGATCCCCACGTCGGTCGTCTCGTGGACCCGGTTGACGCCCTCGGACACGATCCGCAGCGCATCGACGTCGAGACCCGAGTCGGTCTCGTCGAGGATGGCGATCCTCGGCTTCAGCAGCTCCATCTGGAGGATCTCGTGGCGCTTCTTCTCGCCGCCTGAGAACCCCTCGTTGACGTTGCGGTCGGCGAACGTCGAGTCGATGCGCAGGTCGTCCATGGCCGCCCGCACGTCCTTGACCCAGGTCCGCAGCTTCGGGGCCTCGCCGTCGATGGCGGTCTTCGCGGTGCGCAGGAAGTTCGACACGGTGACGCCGGGGACCTCGACGGGGTACTGCATGGCGAGGAACAGGCCGGCGCGGGCCCGCTGGTCGACCTTCATGGCGAGGACGTCGTCGCCGTCGAGGGTGACGGTTCCGTCGGTGACGCGGTACTTCGGGTGACCGGCGACGGAGTAGGCCAGCGTCGACTTTCCGGAGCCGTTGGGGCCCATGATGGCGTGCGTCTCGCCGGAGCTGATGGTGAGGTCGACGCCCCGCAGGATCTCCTTGTGGGTGCCGTCCTCGACCTCGACGGAGACGTGGAGGTCGCGGATCTCAAGGGTGGTCATCGTTTCCTTCGTTCAGCTCATGTCGGTGGCGACGGAGACGAGCACGTCGTCGCCGTCGATCTTCACGGGGTAGACGGCGACCGGGATGGTCGCCGGGGGGCCGGACGGGTCACCGGTTCGGACATCGAACCGGGAGCCGTGCAGCCAGCACTCGAGGGTGCAGCCGTCGACTTCGCCCTCGGAGAGCGAGACGTCGGCGTGGGTGCAGCGGTCGTTGAGCGCGTGGTAGTCGCCGTTGCCGTCGCGGACCATCGCGACGATGACGCCGTCAACCTCGGCCTGCGCGGCGGTGCCGGGCGCCAGGTCGTCGACGTGGCAGACCCAGGTAAAGCCCTCGTCGGTGACCGGCTGGGCGGTCATGACGCCCTTCCCCGCAGGGCCTCGGATCCGGCTCGTTGGGCCGCCGCGAGCTCGGCGTCGATGTCGTCGTTGAGCCGGTCGCGCAGGTCCGGCACGGGGATCTGGTTGATGAGGTCGACGAGGAACCCGCGCACGACCAACCGCCGCGCCTCGTCCTCCGGGATGCCCCTGGCCTGGAGGTAGAACAGCTGCTCGTCGTCGAACCGCCCGGTCGCCGACGCGTGGCCGGCGCCGATGATCTCACCGGTCTCGATCTCGAGGTTCGGTACGGAGTCGGCCCGGGCCCCGTCGGTGAGGACAAGGTTGCGGTTGGTCTCGAACGTCTCGGTGCCCTCGGCCTCCGCGCGGATCAGGACGTCGCCGACCCAGACGGTATGCGCGGAGTCCCCCTGCAGCGCGCCCTTGTAGATGACGTGGCTCTTGCAGTTCGGGGCGTTGTGGTCGACGAACGAGCGGTGCTCGAGGTGCTGCCGCGAGTCGGCGAAGTAGACGCCGAGCAGAGTCGCGTCGCCGCCCGGACCCGCATACCGGACGTTGGTATTGATGCGGACGATGCCGCCGCCCAGGCTGACGGCGATGTGCCGGTATGCGGCGTCGCGCCCCACGAGGGCGTCGTGCTGCCCGAGGTGGTGGGCCTCGTCGTCCCAGTGCTGGATCGACACGACGGTGAGGTTCGCGCCGTCGCCGACGAGCACCTCGACGTTGCCGGTGTGCTCCCCGCCGCCCTCGTGGTCGAGGACGACGACGGCCTTGCTGTGGTGGCCGGCCTCGACGACGACGTGGCCGTTGCTGCGCAGAGCGGGCTTGCC
>JBKPKI010000229.1:0-5505 GCA_046731055.1 Actinomycetota bacterium
GGAGATCGTCCACGCCTTCGACGGCGTCATGGTCGCGCGCGGTGACCTTGGTGTGGAGCTGCCGCTGGAGGACGTGCCGCTCGTGCAGAAGCGGGCCGTCGAGCTGTCCCGCCAGCAGGCCAAGCCGGTCATCGTCGCGACCCAGGTGCTCGAGTCGATGATCGAGAACTCTCGGCCAACGCGGGCCGAGGCGAGCGACTGCGCGAACGCGGTGCTCGACGGCGCCGACGCCATCATGCTGTCGGGCGAGACGAGCGTCGGCGCGTGGCCGGTCCAGGCGGTCCGGACCATGGCTCGGATCATCGCCGCTACCGAGGACCACGGTCTGGAACGGATCCACCCGCTCGGTACCCGCCCGCACACGGTCGGCGGGGCCGTGACCTGGGCCGCCGTCGAGATCGGGCAGCTTCTGGGCGTGAAGTACCTCGTGACCTTCACCCAGTCCGGTGACTCGGCCAAGCGCCTGTCGCGGCTGCGGTCGCAGCTGCCGATGCTGGCGTTCACACCGATCGCAGCCACGCGCTCACAGTTGGCGCTGGTGTGGGGCATCGAGACCTTCATCGTTCCGATGGCGCGGCACACCGACCAGATGGCGCTGGAGGTCGACAAGGAGCTGCTCGACTCCGGGCGCTGCCAGGAAGGCGACCGGGTCATCATCGTCGCCGGGTCGCCGCCGGGAATCCCCGGCTCCACCAACGCCTTGCGCGTGCACCGCATGGGTGACGCCAAGAACAAGGTGGCGCCCGCCTACGAGGATTTCGCGGTCTACTGACCGTCCAGGCGTGGGTATGCTGCTGGCGCGCTCCTCGTGAAGCGCCCCGGCCGGGGTGGTGGAATGGCAGACACGGGGCACTCAAAATGCTCTGGCCGCAAGGCTGTGCGGGTTCGAATCCCGCTCCCGGCACCGACGCGCATACCCCTGGTTCTCAGGGTGACGGGCTGACCGGCCCGGACTGCAGGTGCTCTTCCCGGTAGAGCATCGAATGGCATACGCCGAGCAGGAGGACGTTGACGAGGACCCGGACCACACCGAGCCACGGCTCGTCCAGCAGTTCGAAGAACTGGACCACGAGCAGCTCCAGCGTCAGCGCCAGGGCGAAGATCTGCAGCGCTCGCACCTGTTCGCCTCGGTAGTAGAGCACTGTCGCGACCACGCCCTGGCCGAGGACCAGCCAGGCGGCCCCGGCCCACACCCAGGTGAAGCCGGACGGGTCGTCGACGAGCTCCTGCATGGGACGGAAGACGGACAGGACCACGGCGATCTGGAAGAGGACGACACCGAGTCGCTGCATGACCGACGACTGCGCCAACCCGACGGCACGGCGACGCACACCGACGTAGAACCGGTGCATCCGGCCCACGGCAAGGGGCTCGCGTGTCACCTGCTCGACGACACGGAGAAGGGGGTCTCGCAGGGGCTGGGATGGAGGCGCGGCTTTGAGCATGCGATGCAGCTCTGAGGCTTCGTAGGCGTCCAGGTTCTCGGCGGCCATCTCCTGCATCATCTTGAGCGCGTTGACGACGAGCTCGCGGTCGGAGAGCGCCCGGCGGCGGACGAGGTAGGCGCCGACGACGTAGACGAGGACGACGAACAGGTACATCACGGCCGCGGCCGGCTTGAAGAAGTAGTTGTTGTCCTTGGTGAGGAACTTGCCGACCTCGTCGATGAACAGCCCGAAGCCGATGCCGGCCAACAGCGATGCCAGCCACCGCGACGAGCGGTCGAGCAGCAGCATGAACGCGACCATCGCGACGAGCATGAAGATGCCGCCGAAGAGGACGTGGGCCACGTGCAGCCCGCTCGCGCCGCCGATCTGCGGGAAGCCGGTCAGCTGCAGGTAGAGCCGGGTGACGGCGATGGTCACGACGGTCGCGACGAGGAACAGCTCGACGTGGCCGGCCCCCTCGGCGTCGCGGATCGGTCCCCACTGGCGCGGGTTGCCGGACGTGGTGGGAGTGGCGTTCGGTGGAGGGTGGACCGGCTCGGCAGGCGCGGGTTCCCCTGGTTCCCTGCGCATGAAGAGGATGGTCGCATATCGATAGGGTTACGGCCATGAGCGATAAGCCCAATCCGGCGGCGCCGAAGAAGACGGCGACAACCAAGGCCGCGGATAGTCCGACGCCTCGATCGGGGCCCGAGCCCACCGCCGTGGAGCCGGCGAGTTCACCCGAGTCGAGCGGCGCCGGGGGCTCTGGGGGGCTGCGCGTCGTCGTCGCGGAGGACGAAGCCCTGATCCGGCTCGACCTCGCCGAGATGCTCACCGAGTCGGGCTACGACGTCGTCGGGCAGGCGAGCGACGGGGAACAGGCGGTCGAGCTCGTCAAGCAGCACCGACCCGACGTCGTCATCATGGACGTCAAGATGCCGGTGCTCGACGGCATCAGCGCGGCCGAGCAGATCGGCAAGGAGCGCATCGCGCCGGTCGTCATGCTGACCGCGTTCAGCCAGAAGGAGCTGGTCGAGCGCGCCCGCGACGCGGGCGTCATGGCCTATATCGTCAAGCCGTTCACCCAGGCCGACCTCGCCCCGGCGGTCGACATCGCGACGTCGCGGTGGGCCGAGCTCAAGGCGCTCGAGGGCGAGATCGCCGACCTCGGGGAGCGCCTGGAGACCCGCAAGGCGGTGGACCGCGCGAAGGGCATCCTGATGACGCGGCTCAAGCTGTCGGAGGCCGATGCGTTTCGCTGGATCCAGAAGACGGCGATGGACCGCCGGCTCGGTATGCGCGAGGTCGCCGAAGCGGTCATCTCCCAGATGCCGGCCACCAAGTAGCGCGTTCCGGCCGTTCCTCCGTCGAGCTCGCCAGCGCCTGTCGGACAGGCAGTGGTGCGCGGTCCGGCTCGAAACGCCGTCCAATTCGAGCGACACGCCGACACCGGATCGGCTACTGCCTGTTCGACGGGCGGCCGATCGCTCCACGTGGAGCGAAGTTGCCGTCAAAGCGTCAACTTCGCTCCACTCAGCCGGTTCACGAAGCCACGCGGCGGGTCAGCCGCGGACGACCGCCACGAGCTGGGTGAGCAAGGGAGCCACGACCAGTGCCGGCAACAAGTTGCCGACCGGTACCTCGCGGATGCGCAGCAATCGCAAGCCGATTCCCGCCAGCATCAGGCCACCCGTGGCCGTGAGCGCCGAGATGTGCGCCTCCGGCAGGACCGAACCCAGCACGACTCCGACCACGGTCAGCAGGCCCTGGATCACCGCGACCGACACCGCGGACAGGAGTACGCCGATCCCGAACGTGGACGCGAACGCCAGGGCGGCGAAACCGTCCAGCACGGATTTGAGCATGAGCTGCTCGATGCCACGTCCCAGCCCGTCGGAAAGGCTCCCCAGGATCGTCAACGGACCGACGCAGAAGAGCAGTGACGCGGTGAGCCACCCCTCGATGAACCGCTCGCGCGCGGCGTGCGCCTCGTCGGGTGTCTCTGCGCCGTGGGTCGCGGCGTCATGCGATCGCGACCGGCGGGCCACCCAGCTCTGGATTCCGCCGGCGAGCCCGGACAGCCGCTCCTCGATCCGCAGGAGCGAACCGGCGACCCCGCCGACCAGCAACGAGCCCAGCACGACGAGAACCGGCGCTCCCGGTCCGACGGCGTCCACCAGGGACGGGTCGGTGACACTCACGCAGGACAGTCCCGCCACGAGGAGCGTGACCAGGCCGAGGCCGTCGGTGACGACGGACCGCGTTCGCTCGGGCAGCCGGTGGCCGATGGCCATGCCCAGGAGCGCGCCCACGACGACCGCCACCACGTTGATAACCGTCCCGAGTCCGGGAAACGCCGCTGGCACCGCGTCACCCTATGGGCCAACCCGATTCGCACCATGGAAGGTCCACGCAAACCGCCCATCTGATGGTCAACCGACCGCAGGCAAACACCCGCCAGGACCTCGTGCGGTCATTTTCGGGGATGCCTCTTCCACCCGGACCTCCTCGCCCCTAGAGTCGAGCCGTCGTCACCGACTCCGGTCGCCTGCGGGGAAACAGCGACCATGCACGTGTCATCGGCGTCATCGGCGTCGTGCTGCCATCAGGAGGCTTGCGTGTCACATCCCCAGGTCAGCGTGCGGCTGGTCGACGAGGCACACCAGGGTGACCTGGTGGACCTGTGGATGGAGAACCGGGCGGAATCCGGTGGTGGTTCGGAGGCGGCCCTCCGGGTCGTCTCGCTCCACGCATTGACGACCGCGCTCCAGCGACCCGACGTGACCGCCTTCTTGGCCATCGTCGACGACACCGCCGTGGGCTACCTCGTCCTCAAGGACAGCCTCGCCGGCCCCCTCACCGATTCCACGTGCACGTCCATCGACCAGCTCTTCGTCTCGGCCCGCTGGCGCCGTCACGGTGTGGCCCGCCAGCTCCTCGCCGCCGCGGCCGCCCACGCCGACCGGGTCGGTGCCGAAGCGATCGTGAGCCACGTTCCGTCCCAGGTCCGTGACGCGAACCGGTTCTTCGCGCGCCTCGGCTTCTCGCCGACCGTGGTCCGTCGAGTGACCACGCCGGCCGCCCTGCACCGCAAGCTCGCGGCCTCCGGGGAGGCGCCGGTGCTGCACCGGGTCGGCCTCGAGGAGGTCATCCAGCGTCGCCGGTCCCAGCGGTTCCGCGCCGTGCGCCAGAGCACGGCCACCCGCGCCGCCGACGCCTGAACCCAAGCCCGGACGGCGCTCAGGGGCGACACGTCCGTGTCGGCCCCCGGGCCTAGGGTGAACGGCGTGGCACCTGCGAACCGGCTCCTGCTCCTCGACGGCCACTCGCTGGCATACCGCGCTTTCTACGCCCTCCCGGCGGAGAATTTCTCCACCAAGACGGGGCAGACGACCAACGCCGTCTACGGCTTCACTTCGATGCTCATCAACATGCTCCGCGACGAGGAACCCTCGCACGTCGGGGTCGCCTTCGACCTGTCCCGGCAGACCTTCCGCAGCGAGGAGTATGCGGAGTACAAGGCGGGCCGCAGCAGCACTCCTACCGAGTTCTCTGGGCAGATCCCGCTCATCCACGAGGTGCTCGACGCCCTCCGGATCCGTTACGTCGAGGCCCAGGGTTACGAGGCCGACGACATCATCGCCACGCTGACCACCCAGGCCACCGCCAAGGAGATGGAGGTCGTCATCGTCTCCGGCGACCGCGACGTCTTCCAGCTCGTCGCGGACGACGTGACGATGGTCTATCCCGTGCGCGGAGTCTCCGACGTATGGCGGATGGACCCGGCCGCGGTCCTCGAGCGCTACCTCGTGCCGCCGGAGCGCTACAGCGACCTCGCCGCGCTGGTGGGGGAGTCGTCCGACAACCTGCCCGGGGTGCCGGGTGTGGGCCCCAAGACGGCCGCCAAGTGGATCACGACCTACGGCGACCTGCCCGGCGTCGTCGCCAACGTCGACAAGATCACCGGCAAGGTGGGCGACGCCCTGCGCGAGCACCTCGACGGCGTGCTGCGCAATCGGCGGCTCAACCAGCTGGTCCGCGACGTGCCGATCGACGTGACGGTAGAGGACCTCGAGCG
>JBKPKI010000230.1:0-4642 GCA_046731055.1 Actinomycetota bacterium
CAGGCGAAGATCGCCGAGGACGCCGGCGCGGTGGCGGTCATGGCCCTCGAGCGCGTCCCAGCCGACATCCGTGCCCAGGGCGGCGTCTCCCGGATGAGCGACCCCGACATGATCGACGGGATCATCGCGGCGGTCTCCATCCCGGTGATGGCCAAGGCGCGGATCGGCCACTTCGTCGAGGCGCAGGTCCTGCAGAGCCTGGGCGTCGACTACATCGACGAGTCCGAGGTCCTCACGCCGGCCGACTACGCGAACCACATTGATAAGTGGGCCTTCGACGTCCCCTTCGTCTGCGGCGCAACGAACCTCGGCGAAGCCCTGCGCAGGATCACCGAGGGCGCCGCCATGATCCGTTCCAAGGGCGAGGCCGGCACCGGCGACGTGTCCAACGCAACGACCCACATGCGGAAGATCCGCGACGAGATCCGCCGCCTGACCAGCCTTCCGCAGGACGAGCTGTACGTCGCCGCGAAGGAGCTGCAGGCGCCGTACGAACTGGTCAAGGAGGTCGCCCAGCTCGGCAGGCTGCCCGTCGTCCTCTTCACGGCCGGCGGCATCGCCACGCCGGCCGACGCGGCGATGATGATGCAACTCGGTGCGGAGGGCGTGTTCGTCGGCTCCGGGATCTTCAAGTCCGGCAACCCGGCCCAGCGGGCGGAGGCGATCGTCAAGGCGACCACGTTCTTCGACGACCCGGACATGCTGGCCAAGGTCTCGCGCGGCTTGGGCGAAGCCATGGTCGGCATCAACGTCGACGAGATCCCGCAGCCGCACCGGCTGGCCGACCGCGGCTGGTGACGTGACCGGTCAGGTCACCTCGACGATCTCGGCGTCGAGCAGCCGAGCCTCGACGACGTGGAGCACAGCCAGCGTCCCGTGCGGCTGACGGCGCCGGTCGGTCGGCGATCCCGGGTTGAGAATCCGGAACCCGTCCTCGGCCAGGTCCATCGGGATGTGCGAGTGCCCGAAGACGACGAGGTCACACCCGGGGAAGCGGCGCCGCAGCCGCGCCACTCGGCCGCTCGCTGGTCCGCTGTCGTGGACCATCCCGACCCGAAGCCCGTCGAGGTCCAGCACTCGTGCCTCCGGCGCCCCCCAAGCGACCACGTCGGGGCCGTCGTTGTTCCCGAGCACTGCCCGGACCTGTGCGTATGCGCCGAGTTCTTCGAGCACGGACGCGGTGCACACGTCTCCCGCGTGGAGGACGAGGTCAGCCCCCCGGAGCTGTTCCGCCACCGCAGGAGGGCACCGCTTCCAGCGCCGCGGCGCGTGCGTGTCCGACAGCACGACGACCCGAAGCGAACCGTCGGCATGCGGGCTAGCGATGTGCTCGGGCATGGTGCTCGGCGAGCAGGTCTGTTCCCCAGTCCCGGCGCAGGTCCCGCCACACGGTATGCGCGTGGTTGGCGCCGTCCTGCGTGTTGTCGTACTCCAGCAGGAACGTCTCGCCCTTCACCGCGTAGTAGTGCGGCGCACCGACGGCCGTCGGTCCGGCCCAGGCGAACGACACCTGACCGATCCCCGCATCCGTCACGGCGCGCCAGGCCTGCTCGGCGACGGCCTCCGGCGCCCGCCCGAGATACGAGCGCATGAGGGACTCGAACCGCTGCGCTTGAGCGTCGTCCATGTCCTCGAACCGCAGACCCGACGGAACGACGTCCGGATCGGCGACGGGGTCGTCACGGGTCGCGATGTCGTCGGGCGCCGTCGGAGACACGACGGCGACCGCGAGCTGGTCCACCGTCAGCGCGGCCAACAAGCCCCGGGCCAGCGCCTCCTCCTCGCGCAGCACCTGGAGCCCGCTGTGCGGCCCACTGCGCACCACCGCCGGATTGGCGCCGAGGAAGCACGGCGTGACCGCGATGGCGTCGCCCACGACGGTCGCGTGGATGCCCACGTGGTGGCCGCCCAGATGCCAGGCCCACGCCTGGGCGTCGGGATCGCCGAGGACCCGCACCCAGTACCGGTCCGAGCTGCGCCGTTGCCAACCGGCTCTGCCGGCCGACCGCTCCACCTCACGGAGCACGTCGTCGAGGTTCATCACCTGGCGGGTCCGGTCGGCCCCCATCGCGCTCAGGGTGACATCGAGCAGCTCGTGGAGCGCAGCGCGGGCGGCATCCGAGAGGTCGCCGACCGCGACGCCCGGCCGCGGCCCGGGCAGATAGGTCCAGACCTTGCGGTCCGGAGTACCGAACTCGGAGACCGCAGCCGCACGACCGGCGTCGTCGAGCGCGTTCAGAAAGGCCCGAGCGGCCGCTCGTAGCGCCATGGTTCCAATGCCGTTGACCACCGTTCGACCGTAGCGGACCGAGCGAACGACGCCCTTCGTCATCGCGAGGTGGCGGTCCCAACCCTACGCGCCTAGGGTGCGCTGGCGCTGATCGCCTACTGGTTCAGAGCATGAGCGGCGTTGAGCGTGGCCTCGTCAGCAGCGCGCCGCCCGGCGTGCCACCCCTCGACATCACTCGTGGAGCCGACGGCACGCTGGACCATGTGCGGGAACATGGCCACCATCGCCTCGTCGACGGCCGCCGCGCGGACGCTGAGCACGCGGACCAGCTCCTGCCCCGATCCTCGGTGATCTCGAGTGGCCCGGCCCACCGCGGCTTCGGTCTCGTCATCAATCACCTCGCGCAGCCGTTCGCCGATCCGGTGCGCATACGACATGAGAAACGACTGGCGGAAAGCTCGAGTCCTCGATTGACCGAAGCGCGTGGTCCGGGTGCCGTGTGCTTGCATGGCGTGGTTGGCCTGCACGAGGAGCGACGTGAAGATCGTCTCGGCCGCTTCTAGGTCTGACTCGTATCCCACCAGGGTGACGAAGCCGAACTCCTTGCTCCATATGGACCGGCAGCGGTTGGCCGTCGCGACGACATCGAGGAGCATGACCTTCGGGGCTTCGTACGGTCGGTCGATGCCGATCCGCCGGCCCGCCGGGCCGCTTCCGGCAGCGCCGGAGCCACGGCTCGCGGCGAGCATCGCCGCGTCGATGCTGTGGCGAGCCATAAGCGCCTGCGCGCCGGCCGTGAACGTCTCGGCCTCCGCTTCGAACGTCGTCGACTCCGCCTTGGCCAGCAACGCGCGCACCCGAGCCAGGATCCGTCCGTCGGCCGTGGACATCGGCCGATCGCGATGCGGTTGCGCCGACCCCGGCAGCGGGTCGTGCCGCTCGAGAGCGGGAAGGCGGGCCAGAAGGTGTGCCACTCGGATGACGAGCGGAACCAGCGACGCCAAGTCGTAGCCGCCAAGCGTCGACCGGGCACTGACCGGGTCGCTGTCCCTCGACCACCACACAACCGCGCCCATCTCACGCAGCTGCCCTGGCCAGCGGGGCGCGATCGTGCTCACCGCATAGCTGCTCAACTGCGCGGCCACGGCGTCGGCCAGAACGAGCTGTGCGTCGCCGTCCAGGCTCCGCGCGACTACTCGGGAAAGATCGGCGGGCTGCCAGCCTCGCTGCCAGGCCCGGTCGACCTCGGTGGTGAGGACCTCGGTCAACGCGGTCGTGACCACCCGGCGCCCGACCGGAGTCTCCGCCAGGGCGACGATCTCGGCGCACGCCGCCTCGGCGCGTCGGTCGGACGGCATGCTCAACGCGTCCATCGCTCGCTCCAGCCACACGACCAGCTGCTCGCGCAGGGAGGGACGGTCACTCCGGACGGTCGGGCGGCCCGGCTCATGACCCTCGACGAAAAACGCCGTTCCGAACGATGATCCGCCCTTGTTGCGGCCCTGCTGCCTGGCCCGAGCGCGAGCCTTCGCAGCCCGTCGCTGCTGGTTGTTCCGTCCCACCCCGTCGCCCCCTTCGCGCCCACCAACCCTGTCATGGTCGTCGGGCGGGCCGACGCCGGAACTCACAACCCGGTTGCAGCCCGCAGGTCCAGCTCCCGACCGAGGAACCGCGCATACTCCTCGGCGGCGCCGACGACAAGCGGGTCGTCCCACGACCGGTCGAACATCGCGACCTCCACGGTCACCGAGTCGCGCCGCAACGTCCGCTGCCAGGCACCGGCCATCACCCCGTCGACGACGACCGCACGGTTCCAAGGGAGGGTCCAGTAGTCGTGGTCGGGGTGGGCGATGGCGCTGCGGTCCTTGTACGCCATGCCGTACTCGTCGTAGTCGGGCATGAGGAAGCTGCGGACACCCGCAGGTGGCGCCCGGTCGACGAGCAGGTATCCCCGGCCGTCCGACTCGACGGTGGTCACCTCGTCGCCGAGCAGGGTCAGGGCCCGCTTGACCTCGGTCACCGTGAGGCCGCTCCACGTCGTCAGGTCGGGGATGGTCGCCGGGCCGCGGGTGCGCAGGTAGCGGCTCACGAACTGCGTCAGCGCCTCGTCATCCGACAGCACCGGGGTCGGCGCGGCGCGCTCGTCGAGCAGCGCGTAGGTGGACTGGTTGCCGCGCCGCGGGCCGCTGCAGACCACCCCTTCGAGCTCCGCGTACATGAGCAGGTAGGCAATGTGGATGCCCTCGTCGCCCACCCAGCTCGCCGGCAAGGCGCCGCGAATCTCCTTTCGGGTCATGTGATTTCCTCCAGCGAGCAGTCCCCGCACCACGTCGACGAAGCCCTCCAGCCGCGCCGCGTCGAGGTCCAGGCTGCGGTACAAGAACGCGTTGGCCTGGTGCACCCGCTTCGCGG
>JBKPKI010000231.1:0-2215 GCA_046731055.1 Actinomycetota bacterium
CCTTGGGTTCACCCGGCTGCCCCCACGTCCCGGCGCCGCGAACCTGGACTTCGTCCGCGGCAACGTCTGCGACCGCGACCGAATGCGCGTGCTCCCGCCCGACGTGGCGGGTCCCGACAACGACCTTGCTGACCTCCTGGACCACTGGGTGGGGCGGGCGGTCGCCGACCCGAAGGCGGTGGTCTACGCCTTCGGGGAACGGTGGCCGACGGAGCCGCACAAGCCCGACAAGATATTCGGCTTCAGACCCGGCAACGGCATCCACGACATCCACATGAACCAGGGCAACAGCGGCGCCTTCACCCGGGACGACGGCGTGTGGCAGGACGGCGGACTGCTGCTGCACTTCCCGGACCAGGATCGTTGGGTCGGCATCTTCCTCGCCTTCCAGGGTCAGGTGTGGCACACCGACGACGCGACCGGCCATGCTCTCGGGGGCGCCGGTGGCGGAGGCACGGACCACCCCGTGGGCGACGGCAGCGTGCGCCTGGTGGCGGCGCTCGTCAACCCCACGGGTCCGGCGCCGGAGGCCGAGACCGTGACCATCCTCAATGCCTCTCCGGCGGAGATCGACCTCGACGGTTGGGTCCTCGTCGACCGGATCGGCCAGCGCAGTCCGGTGACCGGAGGTCCGATCGCGGCGGGCGCCACCCGCGTCGTTCGGGTGGTCCCTCCCATGGCGCTCGGGAACTCCGGGGGCACCATCAGCCTGCTCGACGTGGCCGGCACCAAGGTGGACGGGGTCGCCTACACCGCTGCCCAGGCGCGCGAGGGATGGACCGTCGTCTTCTGAGCCTCAGGCGGCTGTCCGCAGCCGGACCTGCCGCTTGATCCGACTCAGCATGGCCACCATCCCGCGCAAGCGGAGCGGCGACACCGCCTCGCCGAGCCCGAACCGGTAGGGCGCGTCGTCGGGCACCGCGAGCACCTCGGCGGCCGGCAGCCCGTCCAGCCCTTCGTGGAGAATGCCTGCGAACCCGCGCGTCGTCGGCGACTCGGCCGGCGCGTGGAAGAACAGGTGCACCGCGCGGTCCGGGTCGTCGCTGACCTCGACGACGAGGAAGAGCGGTGCCTGGCACTCAGGCACTCGTTCGAGCAGCTCGTCATGGCCTCGGTAGCGCTCAGGCAGCTCGGGCAGCTCGTCGCTGAACTCCAGCAGCAGCTGCAGCTTGTCTGGCGACGACGCCGAGGAGAAGTCCTCGGCGATCTCCTCGAGGGCCGGTGGGAGCGGGGTCGTCGTCTCGGTCATCGCTCGATAGGTACCCGGACGGAGTTGCCCCATTCCGTCCAGGAGCCGTCGTAGTTGCGCACCTTTCGGAATCCGAGCAGGTGCGACAGGACGAACCAGGTATGCGACGAGCGCTCCCCTATCCGGCAGTATGCGATGACATCGTCGTCGGGGGAGAGGCCCTGCTCGTCCCGGTAGATCGCCTCGAGCTCGTCGCGGGACTTGAAGGTCCCGTCGTCGTTGGCAGCCCGGGCCCACGGCACCGACTTGGCGCCCGGGATGTGACCGCCGCGGAGCGCGCCCTCCTGCGGGTAGTCGGGCATGTGCAGCAGCTCTCCGGAGAACTCGCCCGGGGAGCGCACGTCGACGAGCGGGCGACCGAGGTGTGTCAGCACCTCGTCCTTGAACGCGCGGATCCGGTGGTCGTCACGCTCGACGATGGGGTACTCGGTCGGGGCCGGGGAGGGGACGTCACGGGTCAGCTCACGGCCTTCGGCGACCCATTTCGCCCGGCCGCCGTCGAGCAGCCGGGTGTCCTCGTGACGGAAGAGACTGAACACCCAGAGCGCGTACGCGGCCCACCAGTTGCTCTTGTCGCCGTAGAGGACGATCGTCGTGTCGCGGCCGATTCCGTTGCGGCTCATGACCTTTGCGAACGCCTCGCCGTCCACGTAGTCGCGGGTGATCGGGTCGTTCAGGTCGAGGTGCCAGTCGATCTTGACGGCGCCCGGAATGTGACCGGAGTCGTAGAGGAGGACGTCTTCGTCGGACTCGACGACGACGACGCCGTCTGGCCGCCCGACCCGGCCTTGCGCGATCTGCTCGGCAAGCCACTCGGTCGACACGAGTCGCTCGGGATGCGCATACTGCGTGAAGTCCTTGTCCTCGCTCACCGCCCCATCGTTTCACGCCGGTGGACGGCGACCGGACCCGGGCAGTCGCGGTTCCTGAAAGTTGCCTCTATGCGTGGGCCGACCGGATCGAGAC
>JBKPKI010000232.1:0-2442 GCA_046731055.1 Actinomycetota bacterium
GCGATGCGCAACGACTCGACGAGGCGGTCGCCGACCGGGTCCGCCAGGCGGTCCTTGAGGCGGTCGAGGCAGTCCTGGAAGCGCCCCGTCGTGCGGTAGTCCTCGGCGAATGCAGCGAACGCCGGCCGCAGCTCCTCAGGCCCGCGGATCGCCAACTGGCTCAAGGCCTCGGGCAGAGCGAGACCGGCGCGGACGCCCGAGGCGATGTTGTCGACCGCATCCGGCCACAGGTCACGAAGCTGGGCACGCCGAGACCGAGCGCGCATCCGCACGAACGCGATCGGCGCATACGCGGCCATCACGCCGAAGCAGAGCGCGACGGGCACCACTCGGGTCGTCGCCTGCATCAGCGCGAAGACCAGGAGACCCGCGAACACGCAGGCGGTGAGCACGTTGCCCGGACTTACGCTGGCATACCCCGCCTGAGTGATGTCGTCCTGGAGGTGAGCGCGCATCCCAGGTCGCTGCGAGCCGGCCCGTGGTTCGTCCCGTGGCCAGAACGACCACCAGATGCAGAACAGCCCGATCCCGATGAGGAGCCCGACGGCGACCGCACGCATCAGGTTTCCTGCGCGAGCAAGGTGCTCAGGTCGTAGCCGGCTCGTTCGAACCGCTCGGCGTGCGGCGGGAACCCGTCCGCGCGGGTCAGCCGGCCGCCGCGGCTCACGAAGAGGTCGGCGATCTCGACGACGTCACCCTCGACTCGCCCCGGTATGCCGACGATCTCGTGTACGCGACGCACCCCGTCGCGGTCGATTGCCTGATGGATCACGATGTCGACCGACGATGCGACCGTCGGGACGACGAACCGGGATCCGACGTTCTCCCCAGCGAGCAGTGGAAGCGTGCACATCTTGACGATGGCCTCACGTGCGGAGTTCGCGTGGACGGTACACATCCCCGGAACGCCACTGTTGAGGGCGATGAGGAGGTCAAGCGACTCGGCCTGCCGGACCTCGCCCACGATGATCCGGGACGGCCGCATCCGCAGCGCCTCCTTGACGAGCCGCCGCAAGGGGACCTCGCCGGTGCCCTCGAGGCTCGGCTGGCGGCACTGCATACTCGCCACGTCGCGAAGCGGGATCTTGAGCTCGAAGACCTCCTCGCAGGTCACCACTCGCTCGCGTGAAGGAATCGAGGCGGCGAGGCAGTTCAGCAGGGTCGTCTTGCCGGCCTGGGTGCCGCCGGCCACGAGGATGTTCAGGCCGGAGACAACGCAGGCCTCGAGGAAGCGCGCCGCCTGCGAGCTGAGAGTGCCCAACCGGACGAGATCCTCCAGATGGTCAGCGCGCACGACGAATTTGCGAATGTTGACGTGCCAGTGATCGCGCGTGATGTCGGGGATGACGACGTGCAGCCGCGACCCGTCGCTGAGGGTCGCGTCGACGAACGGGCTCGAGAGGTCGACGCGGCGGCCTGAGGTTCGGAGCATTCGTTCGACGAGGTCGCGCACCTCGTCAGACGTCAGGATGGTCGTCGTGAGCTCGGCCATCCCGCGGCGGGCGACGAACACCTTCGACGGCTCGTTGATCCAGATCTCTTCGACAGTGGGGTCGTCGAAGTAGGGCTGTAGCGGGCCGAGCCCGGCGACCGTGTCGAGAACCAGCTTGGCCGTGTCCTGGCGATCGACGAGCATCGGCAGGCCGCCGTGCAAGGACCGCTCGTCGTAATCCGAGATCACGTCGTGGACCAACCGGCTGACCTCGACCGGGTCGCGCGCGGGGTCAAGGCCGGTGCGGCGGATCAGCTCCCGGACCTCGCCCTCGACCACGCGCACGGCATCGGTCACGATGCCCCCTCCCCACGACGTCGGGTCGTCCGTCAGTACCGCCAATGACTCCGGGTGATCCTAGGGGCACGTCAGCGCCGTCAGGACCACGCAAGCACAGGTTCTTGTCGCCTGTGGACAACCCAACGGGACTGACAGTGGGAAGCGCTGTGATCGCAGCGAGGAGGTCCCACATGCGCATCCAGCTCACGATCCGCGAGCCAACCGACGTCGTCGCAGGCCGCGAGGTCGTCGTGGAGTGTCCCCCGGGTACCCGGGCCGAGGAGCTGCGCGCCGCCCTGGGGGCGAGCGATCTCTCCGTGGCAGGTCGCTCCGTCGCCGATACGTCGCTCGTCGGGTGGCCACCCCTTCTCGAGGGCGCGGTCGTCACCATCGACTCACCGGCAGTCAGGCGACCGTTGCCCTCCGGATGGGAGCTCTGGGTGGTCGACGGACCGGATGTCGGCCTCCGGTTCCCGCTGGCGACCGGACGCTCAGTCGTCGGGCGCGTCGAGGAGGCGGCGATCCTTCTCCTGGATCCACAGGTGTCCCGACGACATGCGGAGCTCACGGTGGGTCCCCGTCTGGACGTCTCGGTCAGGGACCTGGGAGGGAGCAACGGGACGTCCGTATGCGGCCGACGTCTCGACCGCTCGCCGCGGCCTCTTACGGTC
>JBKPKI010000233.1:0-18915 GCA_046731055.1 Actinomycetota bacterium
GACCGCGACGGCTCAACGCACACAGCAGCGCTTCCTTGGAGTCGAAGTGCACGTAGACCCCAGCGGCGGACAGTCCCGCGCGCGAGGCGATGTCGCGCGTGGTCGTGGCGTGAAACCCCCGGTCCGCGAACGCGCCGGCGGCTGCGTCGAGCAGCCGTTCGACCGTCGGCGCCGCCGGGCCAGCGAGCGCACCGGTGGTCACGTTGACAGCATGCCGGAGGTCCGCGAGACTAAGCAAGCGCTTAGTTACCCACCGGTAGCCTCAGTGCCGACCCCCTGACCGAAGGAGCGTCCCGTGCCGCGCCATCTCTACGACGACGACCACGAGGCCTTCCGGGCCACGGTGCACGAGTTCGTCGAGCGGACCCTCAAGCCCCGGGCCGAGGAGATGGTCCGCGAGAAGTCCATCCCCCGCGACATCTGGCGGGAGGCCGGCAAGCAGGGGATGTTCGGCCTCGGGATTCCCGAGGAGTACGGCGGCGCCGGGGTCACCGACTACCGGTTCAACGCGGTCGCCGCTGAAGAGGTCGCGGCGTTCAGCGCCGCCCTCTCGTCGTGCTTCGGGATCCACTCCGATGTCAACCCGCCCTATCTCGTCGAGCTCGGCACCGACGAGCAGAAGCAGCGCTGGCTTCCCGGGATGGCCTCCGGCGACCTCATCAGCGCGATCGCCATGACCGAGCCGTCCGGTGGGTCTGACCTGGCCGCCCTCAAGACCACTGCCGTGCGCACGGACGACGGATCGGGCGACTGGATCGTCAACGGCAGCAAGACCTTCATCACCAACGGGTACTCGGCCGACCTGGTGATCGTCGCCGCCCGGACCGACCCGGCGAGGGGCGCCAAGGGCATCACCCTCTTCGTCGTCGAGGACGGGATGCCCGGCTTCAGCCGGGGCCGGAAGCTGGACAAGGTCGGTCAAGAGGAGTCCGACACCGCCGAGCTGTTCTTCGAGAACGTCCGCGTGTCCGACGCGAACCGGCTCGGTGACGAGGGCATGGGGTTCGTGGCGATGATGCAGCGGCTGCCGCAGGAGCGCATCGGCGGCGCCGTCTCCAACACTGCGAACGCCGCCCAGATCCTCCGCGAGACCATTGACTACGCCAAGGAGCGCACCGCGTTCGGGCAGCCCATCGGCAGCTTCCAGCACAACAAGTTCAAGATCGCCGAGCTGGTCACGGCCGTCGAGGTCACCCAGGCCTACGTCGACGACTGCGTGGCCGCTCACGCCCGCGGCGAACTCACCGCGGTCGACGCGGCCAAGGCCAAGTGGTGGAGCGCACAGGTCCAGAACGACGTCCTCGACGAGTGTGTCCAGCTCTACGGCGGATACGGCTACATGAACGAGTACCGCGTCGCCCGCGCCTGGCGCGACGCGCGCGTGACGAAGATCTGGGCCGGCTCCAACGAGATCATGAAGGAGCTCATCGGCCGCGACCTGGGCCTTTGAACCGGAAAGGCCGTTGAGCTAGAAGCAGCAGGGCGGCTGACCTCGCAGGTGTCGGCGGCGGCAGGGCCAGCCCGGGCCCGGGTGGTGGCCGGCGCGTTCCGGCGACGCCGGCGCCCGGCAGATCCGAAGCCGGGGACGCGGTCGGTGGGTGGTGTCGTTTCTCGGCGTGTTCATCGGCGGCTCCTGAACCACTCCACCGCGCCCTGCGCGCGACGGAGCTCGGCATCGGGGAGAAGGGCCCTCGGGAAGAGGACCGTGCTGCGCAGCTGAGACCGGACGAGGACGGCGTGCCGGGTGATGTCCATCCGGTCGACGCCGCGGTACGCGATGGTGGCTCGACCCGTGGCGTCCTCGAAGAGGAGCGCATCCTCCTGGACGCCCGCCCGGATGACCATGCCGGGACTCGCGTTGAGGCCGAGCCGGCGCCACGCGCTCCACCAGGTGGCTCCTACCAGAAGCAGAGTCACTCCGGCCGGCCACGCAGCCCAGAACCACGAGTATCCGGGCAAGAAGAGCGGGGACATCAGGATGAGGAGGTCGACGCTCGCCAGCGCCAGCATTCCCGGGTGGAGCAGAAACCGAGTCAGCCTCGCCCGGGCCAGCTGGCCGCGGGTTCCACGGGTGCACTCGTATGCATAGGGCAGCGGCACGTCCGCGGAGGGCGCCGCCGCAGAGGCCTCGCTCGCTGCGGCCTCCACCAGCGCCTGCAGACGCTCCAGGGCGGGCTCGGCGAGCTCGGCAGGAAGCGGTAGGACGCCACCGCGCCGGTAACGCAGGACGACCGCGTCCCTGCGCAGGCTCACGGAGTGCCAGCTGGCGTAGGGGGTGACCGTCGTGGCGATCGCATGACGCAGCGCGAGGTGGGTGGCACCGATCCCCAGGCCCAGCGTGAACCCAGGCGGCGCCAGGGCGCGGGCCGACCGCAGGCAGCGCACGAACAGCAGCACCGGGTTGAGGATCACCACGGCGGCAACCACCGCGGCAGCCAGGGCCGACCACAAGATGAGTGCCACAGCCACGGTGCCGGCCACCAGAATCCCGAACTGCACAAGGTAGCCGCGCGACGTCATCCAGTAGCGGAAGAGGGCACGGGCGAGGAGCCTGGGCGTCTCCTCTCGGGCCAACATCACATGGGTCAGCGGGACGTGCGGATCCACCTCGCCGGTAGGTGGTCGCGAGTACGGATGAGCAATCAGTGGAGTCCCCTGCGGTGGCATCGGCCTGTCCTGGGAAGTCTCCAATGCTCCGGCCAGCCCATAAACTCGTCCGCCGGCAAATTCGGCCGAAAGGACGAGCCTGACCGGGCCGCTACCAGCCCATGGTTCAGCCGGTCACCGCGCTCGCTCAGTCTCGAGGACCGCCGGCGACGTAGATCACCTGACCGTTGACAAAGCCGGCCTCGTCACTGGTGAGGAAGGAGATCGTCGCCGCGATGTCCTCCGGCTGACCGACCCGCTGGACAGGGATCTCCTTGGCGTTGTATGCGACGAAGTCGTCGAACGGGACGCCGAGGCGCTCCGCCGTGGCCCGGGTCATCTCGGTGACGATAAAGCCGGGGGCCACCGCGTTGGCGGTGACTCCGAACTTGCCCAGCTCGATGGCGAGCGTCTTGGTGAAGCCCTGGAGACCTGCCTTGGCGGCCGAGTAGTTGACCTGGCCGCGGTTGCCGAGCGCCGATGTCGAGGAGAGGTTGACGATCCGGCCGAACCCTTCCTGAGTCATGTGGCCCTGCACGGCGCGAGTCATCAGAAACGAGCCCCGCAGGTGAACGCCGATGACGGCGTCCCAGTCCGTCTCGGTCATCTTGAAGAGGAGGTTGTCCCGCGTGATGCCGGCGTTGTTGACGAGGATGGTCGGGGCGCCGAGCGCCTCATCGACCTGCGCGACGGCCGCTGCTACCTGGTCGGCGTCGGCGACGTCGACGCCGACGCCGAGCACCTGACCTCCGGCGTCGCTGATCGCGGCCACCGTGTCGGCGCAGCTGGCCGCCTCTAGGTCGAGGACGGCGACGCGGTGCCCGTCGGCGGCCAGCCGCTTGGCCGTCGCGGCGCCGATGCCCCGGGCCGCTCCGGTGACGATGGCGGTCCTAGGGGTGGTGGTAGTGGGCACGGCCGGCTCCTGTGGCGACGGGACGCATACGAAGGGGTATGCGTGCGGGCGGTGGCTCGGTGAGTCTACGAGGGCTGAATGCGCCCTCCATCGTCTGGTCAGGCGGCGGCCGCGTCGACGATCTCGGCCAGCTCGCGGCGATTGGGTCCTGCGGTCAGGGCGGGTCGCCATCCGCTCTGGTAGACGACCCGCGCCAGCGGTTCGACCGGGTCCAGGACCGACGGAAGGTCCTGCATGCCCATGTACGGTCCGACGGCCGGGCCGATCCGCTCGTCCACCCTCGCCGCCTCCAGCACCAGGTCGGAGGGGAGCCGCGGCCCGGTGAGGTCGACGTCGTCGCCCGCCCAGCGGCGCCGCAGCGCCTCGTCCATGACCGCGTGGTCCTCCACCCACGGCCGCATCCTGGCCTCGGTCCACGCGTCGAACGCCTCACCCACGTCGCTGAGCTGGCTGGTTGTCGCCGCCCAGCCATGTCGACCGTGGCGTCGAGCAGCCGAAGCACCTCGTCGACCTGAAGCATCGTCGTCGCCAGTCCACGGCCGAAGTTCGGCGTCGTCGTGCACACGGCGTCCCCGACAAACAGCAGGCCTGGGAGAGCGAGCTCGCCCTCCGGGCCGCGCTGGCTGCGGTAGGCGTTGAGCAGGGTGCCGCCGGGCAGCACGTCCGTGAGCGGGCGGGACCGTCCGGGGTCGGTCCAGTCGGCCAATCCCGGGATGGCCCGGACCGCGGCGTCGAACGCGGCGTTGTGGCGAAGCCCGACGAGGTCGCGAGCGTCGGTGGAGCGGATGACGAGCGCCGAGAAGATGCCGCGTTCGTGGAGAAACACCAGGCACTGGTACCCGTCGAAGTTGGCTTGCCACGCAATGGGGTTCACCAACGGCCCGGGTTCCGCTCCCTCGTGCAGCTGGTAGACGCGGTCGACGTAGGCGATTCCGCAGACGCCGCCGGCGGACTGCGGCGCACGCCGGTGGCGGTTCACCCGTCCCGACCGCCCGGACGCGTCGACGACGAGGTCGGACCCGAGCGGGGCACCGTCGACGACGAGGCCGACGGCCCGGCGTCCAGCACCATCGCCCGATTCGACGACCTGGTCGACATGGCCGGTCTGCACGGTGACACCCCGAACGGCCTCGGTGGCTTTTCGCACGGCCCGTTCGTAGGTGCTCCGCTGACAGCGCAGTCCCGCGAGCGACAGGGTTCCATCCGGCAGCGGCGACCCGACCGGTTCGGCGCCGACGTCGAGCATTCGCTGGTATGCGTCGGGCAGCTCTCGTTGCAGGGTGGCCACGGCCTGAGGCCGGATCACGTGCGCGTGGTGGAACTGCATTACCCCCCTTCGGGCCCAGCGGCCGGCCGGTGGTGGACCCGGGTCGCGGTCGACCAGCGTCACGTTCGCGCCCCGCCGCGCGAGTCCAGCGCCGAGGAGGAGGCCGGCCGGGCCGGCGCCGATGATCGCCACGTGCACGACGGCTCCTCCTCCCTTGAGTAGACCGAAGATGCAGTGACCACCCTGATAGTGCACTGAATCCTGCTGGTAATGATGGACCCTGCTGCGTATCGCTGGTTGGTGACCGAGAGCTCGGCAGTCGGGACCCGTGATCAGGACTCTGTGGTCACGACTCCTTGATCCGGAGCATGCCCTCCTGAGCCGCGGAGGCGATCAGCCGGCCGTCGGCCGCGAACATCCGGCCGAGGGCGAGCCCTCGACCGCCCTGTGCCGTGGGGGACGTCTGGGTGTAGAGGATCCACTCGTCGGCGCGGGCCGGGCGGTGGAACCACATCGCGTGGTCGAGGCTGGCTGGCCGTAACCGCGGGTCGGCCCAGGCGATCCCGTGCCGTCGGATCACCGGTTCGAGGATGGCGTAGTCGGACGCGTACGCCAGCACCGCCGCATGGAGCAGCGGGTCGTCCGGAAGTGGACCGATCGTGCGCAGCCACACGCTTTGACGGGCGGCCAGCTGACGGCCAGGGGTCACGTTGATCGGGCCCTCGACATGGCGCAGGTCGACCGGCCGCGCCCGCAGGTAGCCGCGCGGAACCACGCCGTCCAGGTCCACGACGTCCTCGGACGGCAGGAACTCCGGGTCGGGAGCGGCGGGCATCGACTCCTGGTGCTCGAGGCCGCCGGCCGGTTCCTGGAACGAGGCGATCATCGAGAGGATCGGCTGGCCGTACTGGATCGCCTGAACCCGCCGCGTCGAGAATGAGCGTCCGTCGCGGATCTGGTCCACAGCGAAGCGGATTGGGTGGCTGTCGTCGCCCGGGCGCACGAAGTACCCGTGCAACGAGTGGATCGGCCGGGCGGCATCCTGGCCGACGCTGGCGACGGTGCGTCCCGCAGCGATGACGGCCTGCGCGAGTACTTGACCGCCGAACACCCGCCCGTGCGGTTGCTTTTGGCTGTCGGCCACGAAGACGTCCGCCACGGACTCCCCGAGGTCGCTCTCCTCGTCCCCCTCTACCCCCTCGACGCGCACGTGGGCCTCGCCCAGATGCCGAAGGTCGAGGACGGCGAGCAGCTCGTCGAGCGGTTCCGGTGGGGCGAGCTGCTCCGACGAGTCCACGCGCGGGACTCTAGCGGCGGCTGGGGGCGAGGCGCCGCCGGCTACCGAGGTGGGCCGGCGGGCCTCAACCGCGACGGGCCGGCCGGGCCGGCAGGATCTCACCCACCACGTCGAGGAGGTCGCGCGACGGCGGCAGTCCGAGTTCCTCGCGCATCTGCGCCGCGAACCGGCGGAAGTGCGCGAGCGCGGCCGCCCGGTTGCCGCCGGCCAGGAGGGCCCGAAGCAGACCGGCGTGCGAGGACTCACGCCACGGGTCCAACCGGATAGCCCGCAGGGCCGCGTCGACGCCGTCCCCGTGGCGCCCGTCGTTCACGCTCGCGTTGACGACGTCGTCGAGCAGATGCAGCTCCAGCTGCCGGAACCGCTCGCGTTCCAGCGCGACCCACTCCTCCTCCCAGCCGGGGAGGAGCTCGAGGTCGAACCCGTGGCGGCCGCCCGTTGACCGCGGCTCACGGAAGCCGACGCCCGTGACCTGGAGCTGCAGGTCCTCGATGTCGACGACCACGTCCGGCGCGATGGTCAGCGACGCGGCGGTCGCGTGGATGACCGGGGCGAGCGCGCCGAGCCGGGAGAGAGTCGAACGCAGGTTGGCCCGGGCGCGGGTCTCGTCGACGTCCGGCCAGATGCCGGCGGCCACGGTCGAGCGCCGCACGGGGTGACCCTGGATCGCTAGATATGCGACGAGCCGCTGCCCGGCGGGTGGCACCTCCACCCGGCCGTGCGGCCCCGAGAGGCCGAACCCGCCGAGCAGTCGAATGGACCAGTGTTCGTTCGCGGATCGTTCTACAAACGTCATTCTCAGTCCTCACCAGGTTCCCCGAGTAACGCGTCTCCGCACTCCTGATGGCCGTCGTCCGGGATCGTCGCGTGATCTGGCAGGTCGGGCCGGTGACTCACTCGTGTCAGATCGCCGTCCCGTCGCTCGACATGTCGTGGAGGAGACATCAGCGGCCTGGAGAGATACGACTTCCCGCGCGTTTCTCGCACGCTCACCGTCCGTCGTGACGTTGCGGAGACGCTCTTTTCACGATGTGGTGACGCTACCGTCACGGCTTGGTGACCCTTGGCTCACCGATTGGCGACGTGCTCTTACCGGGATCGACACGCAATCGACCGCATTGTCGTGACGAGGCAGAAGCGCTGCGGCAGCGACTTCGTCGCGTCCCCGTCGCATCACCGTCCACGGTCTTGTGACGACCTCTGGGTTTCATGAGTGTCGTCCACGACCGAACCATCAGATCGGGAAGGAGGTGACCACCATGACCTTCGTTACCCGTGAGGAACTCGTTCGCGAGGAGGTCGAGCTGCTGCCGTCGCGCGAGACGCTCGCCTTCATCAACTACGCCAACGTGTATGCCACCAACGTTGCTGTTGCGCAGAACACGTACACCGCGTTCAGCGCTGCTTACGCCACGGCGAAGCAGGCCGTTTGGGTCTCCCAGTCCTGAAAGCACGCCCCGTTGCGGGCATGTCGCTCAGGACCGCCACGCCCACCTGAACATCTCGGAGGGAGGAAAACATGGGCAGCATCTCCGTCACCGAGCTCGAGGCCACCACGGTCGAGCTCCTGCCGGCGCGCGAGACCCTGGCGTTCATCAACATCGCCAACGTGAATGCCGTCAACTTGGCTTTGGCGATCAACGCCGGCACGTTCGGTTCCGTCGCGTATGCGTCGGCCAAGCAGCTTGTGGTCGTTCACCAGAGCTGACAAGACCGCACGGAGCGGACACACCACGGCGGAGGCCGAGTCGATCGGGAGAAGGCTCGGCCTCCGCTCTCGTGGTTCGCGATGAAACGCATCCACGCATCCCGTTCCGCAGACCCACGCTCCACGCATACCAAACCTCGACGCCACCGACGAAGGACCGCCCGCCCATGACCAACCCCACCCTCGTGGCGCCCGCCCTGGCCCAGGGTGTCGCGCTGCTCGGGGAGTACCAGGGCTCGGGGTTCACTGAGCCGCACTACCTCATCGTCCGCGCCGACCAGCAGGTGCTGCACGTCTCGCGGCTGCTATTCGTTGTCGCGTCCAACATCGACGGGCGCAGCAGCCTCGAGGAGATCGCCGAGCGGGTGAGCGAGGAGTACGGACGGACACTGGACACGGACGGCCTCGAGTTCCTCGTGAGCGCCAAGCTTCAGCCGATGGGCATCGTCGCCGACGCTCTAACCGACGACCAGGCGTCCCTTGGTCTTCCCGTGACGACCGCCCCGACGCTGACACCCGGGCGGCCCAAGCCGGCACAAATGAACCCGGCCCCGACCCCGGCCATCCGAACGCCGGCAGCGCCGCACCCGACGCCCTCCCGGCTGCTGCCCCGCGCCAACCCCTTGTTGGCACTGCGGTTCCGGGTCACCCTCGTGCCGGCACAGGTCACCCCCTTCCTTGCGCGGATGCTCGCCCCGCTGTTCTACGGCCCGGTCGTCGTCCTCGGATTGATCGGGTTCGTGCTAGCGGACGCGTGGCTGTTCCGCGAGGCCAGCCTGAGAAGCGCTGTCGAGGCGTTCCTCAGCGACCCGCCGATGCTGCTCACCGTTCTCGGCATCCTCCTGGCGGCCACCCTGGTGCACGAGTTCGGCCACGCCGCCGCCTGCCGGTACGGCGGCGCCCAGCCGGGCAAGATCGGCGCCGCCATTTTCGTCGTCTTCCCCGCGTTCTTCACGGACGTCACGCAGTCGTACCGCCTGGGACGCGGGGGCCGCGTCCGCACCGACCTCGGCGGCGTCTACTTCAACGTCCTCACCATCGCGGCCCTCACGGCGATCTACGCCCAGACTCGTTCCGCTGCCGTCCTCATCGCCATCGTCTTCGTCCACGCGGAGGCCCTCCAGCAGCTGTGGCCGATAGGCCGCCTGGACGGGTACTTCGTCGTCGCGGATCTCGTCGGTGTCCCAGACCTCTTCAGCCGGATCGCCCCGATCCTGCGCAGTGCGATCCCCGGCCGAGCCACCCATCCCAAGGTCTCGGAACTGCGCCGCTCGGCACGTCTCGTCGTCACCCTCTGGGTTGTCGTCACCGGGCCTCTCATGCTGGGCATGTTGGCGTTCATGCTCTGGAACGCGCCGTCGATCACCGTGCAGGTGATCGACGCGATGAGCCAGCAGTGGGCGGAGCTGCAGTCCGCGATCAACGCAGGAGACGCAGCCCGTATCACCCTGGCTGCGCTGTCCCTCGTCCTCTTGCCGCTACCTTTGCTGGGCCTCGCCTGGCTGGTGCTCGGCATTCTGCGCCGCCTCCTCGCCGCCGCGGTTCGCCCGCTCCGGCGTCTCCGACCCCGCCCACAGCCCGTGGGCACCCAATCCCAGGAGATCACGATGTCCGGATCGGATCCCGCCGCTCACCCACCCGGGGCAGTGGCCAGCCCGCCGGCGCCGTATGCGTCGGCCGTCACCTCACCCACGGAAGCGCCGACCCCGGCCGGCGCACCTAGTCCACGTTCGGCCGTCCCCGTGGTGGCTGTGCCGGACCCGCTCCCCGCCTCCGCGCACACCGCGGCCGAGCTCACCGAGCGCTTCTTGTTGCGGGCGCAACCCCATATTCCCCGCGGCGGCTGGCGCCGAGGCGTCTTCTCGATGACCGGTGGTCACCTCAACCCCGGACCGAGCCGCCGGGAACGCCGCGAGGACGACCTGCTCGCGCGGGTCCGCACTCGGATCGACGGCTCCCGTCGGATCGTCGTCCTGTCCCGCAAGGGCGGCGCCGGAAAGACCACAACCACCCTCATGCTGGGGCAAACCTTTGCCACCCACCGCGGGGACCGGGTCGTCGCTCTCGACGCGAACCCGGATGCCGGCAGCCTCGGCATGCGGCTGCCCCGGGAGACGCACTACTCCGCGACCGACTTGCTCGCCCAGCGGGCATGGGTCGACCGGTACTCGCAGATCCGGACGTTCACGTCCCAGGACCCGGTCAGCCGGCTCGAGGTGGTCGCGTCCGACGACGACCCACGGATCAGCCTGGCCCTCGGTGCGGACGACTACCGGCAGCTCGTGGACACGCTGGACCGGCACTACAACCTCGTCCTCGTCGACACTGGTACCGGCATCCTTGACGATGCCATCCAGGGCATCCTCGAGGAGGCCGACCAGCTGGTCGTCGTCATGCCGCCGGCTCTCGACGGAGGCCGGGTCGCGGCGATGACGCTCGACTGGCTCGACCAGCACGGCCACCGGGAGCTCGTCGCGGGCGCCGTCGCGGTCGTCAACGCGGTCCGTGGCTCCGGCCCACTCGAGCTGGACCGGCTCGAGGAGCACTTCGGCGCCCGGTGCGCATCGGTTCACCGGATCCCATGGGACCCGGTGCTCGAGGCCGGGGCGCACTCCGCGCTCGCCGACCTGCGTCCAGCGACCCGGGCCGCCTACCTCGAGCTGGCCGGGGCGGTCGCCGAGGGCTTCACCGGCAGTGGGCGGGCCCGGATGGGAGGGGCGTCATGAGGACGCGCGGACTCCTCCGGCTGGCCGCCTCCATGGCCGCCGTGGCCGTCGTCGTGGTCGCCCAGCAGCTCCCGGCTGAGGCGAAGACCACCCGCGGTCCGGATACGGTGACGTTCGACGACCGGAAGGTGGTCCAGCTGACCCGTCCCGGGGCCGAACGCGGCAAGGGCGGCCTGGCGCTGCACCTGACGTCCAAGGACCACGTGGTCGCCGGCAACCTGGCGGTCGCGACGACGACGTGCGACGGCTGTCATGCGACGGCCATCTCGTTCCAGGTTGTCGTCGCCGACAAGGCGCCCACGTCCCTCGACGTCGGCAACGCGGCGATCGCCGACAACGAGGGCTGCGCCTTCTGTGTAGCGGATGCGTTCGCATACCAGTTCGTGCTGGCCTTCAACGGCGACGCCCGGATCACCGGCTCCGGCCGGCGGCAGTTGGAGCAGGTCGACGCCGCCTTGCGGCGGCTCGCCCGATCCGGGGGATCGGCCGAGGAGATCCAGCAAGCGGTCGACGGGTATGCGGATGTGGTGGACGGGGTCCTGTCATCCGAGCTGCGCGTGCGCCCAGTCGTGCACAAGAAGGTGTTCAAGAAGCCCGGCCACGGACCGAAGTCCGTGGCCCTGCCACCGGACCCCGCGGCGGTCTGACCCGGCATCGCGCGGCGGCACCACGACGCCGGTCACGTCGGCCCGGCCGCGACCCGGGCTGGCGTGGCCGGTTCACGCCTGCCCGGCGTCCGCGGGGACCGGTCCGCACTCGGAGCGGTCCGTTGACGACACCGATCCAGAAGAGCCACAAGGCGGCTCCCATGACGCCATGCTGCTCCCATGGACGACCTGGCCTTCGCCGAGCTTCATGTGCACCTGGAGGGCACGCTCGAGCCGGAGCTCATCTTCACGCTCGCCGAGCGCAACGGTGTCCAGCTGCCCTATCGCGACGTCGAGGACCTGCGCTCTCGGTATGCGTTTGCCGACCTGCAGAGCTTTCTCGACCTCTACTACACCAACATGCAGGTGCTCCGGACGGAGGAGGACTTCGTCGACCTCACCGATGCCTACCTCCGCCGAGCGCGGCAGGCCGGTGTCCGGCACGCCGAGGTCTTCCTGGACGTCCAGGCACACACGGAGCGGGGGATCGCCGCCGCCGTAGCGATGGGCGGCGTGAGCCACGCGCTCGAACGCTCCGAACAGCTGGGGCTCAGCAGCGGCCTGATCGTGACGATGCTGCGGCACCTGCCCGCCGAGTCGGCCTGGCACGCATACGAGGAGGTATGCGCGACCGGCCTGCCGCTCCTGGGCATCGGCCTCTGCTCGTCGGAGGTCGGGTTCCCGGCGGCGCCGTTCGCCGACGTGTTCGCGCGAGCTCGGGCCGACGGGCTGCACACCGTCGCGCACGCCGGCGAGGAGGGTGACCCGAGCTACGTATGGGAAGTGCTCGACGTGCTTCACGTGGAGCGCGTCGACCACGGGATTCGGTCGGTGGAGGACCCGGCCTTGATGGAGCGGCTTGTTGCCCAACAGGTTCCGCTCACCGTGTGCCCCCTCTCCAACGTCCGGCTGCGGGCGGTGGCACGTCTGGACCAGCATCCGCTCGCACCCATGCTGCGCGAGGGAGCCCTGGTGTCGGTGCACTCGGACGACCCGGCGTACTTCGGCGGGTACCTCGACGACAACGTCGCCGCGGTCCGGTCGGCCCTGGCGTTGTCCGCAGCCGAGATCCGCCAGTTGGCGCGCAACAGCATTCGGTCGGCATTCCTGTCCGATGACCGGAAGGCGCAACTCCTTGAAGCATCCGGCTTGACAGGGTCCGGCGAATCCCAATAGTCTCCTCTCAAATCCAAGTAAATGCAGAATTGACGCGAGGAGAGTGATGCAACCCGAGCTGCTCGCCGGGCTCGACGTCGGGACGACGTCGGTCAAGGCGTTGCTCGTGACGCCGGACGGGTCGGAGGTCGCCCTCGGCCGGGCTCCGACGACCTGGTCGGCGACCGCTTTCGGCGCGGAGACCACTGCCGAGTCCATCGTCGACGCCGCCCGGGTCGCGCTGGCCGACGCTCTCGACCGCGCACCTGGGCACCGTGTCGTCGCTCTTGGCGTCGCGTCCATGGCGGAGTCCGGCGTGCTCGTCGGACCGGACGACGAGCCGTTGGCCCCGGTCATCGCCTGGCACGACCACCGCGACGAGGACCAGCTCCAGGACCTCGTCGCCGAGATCGGTGGCGCGCGGTTCTCGGTCCGGACGGGACTGCCCCTCTGGACGCAGTGGAGCCTCACGAAGCACCGCTGGCTCGTCGACCACGTCCCCGCCGCCCGGACCGCCGTCCGCCGGTACAACGTCGCCGAGTGGGTGGCCCGGCGGCTCGGCGCCGACCCGGTCACCGAGCTGTCGCTCGCCTCGCGGACCGGCTGGCTCGACCTTTCCACCGGGCAGCCGTGGAACGAGACCATGACCTGGTCCGGCGCGTCGGAGACGCTCCTGCGCGACGTGGTGCCAGCCGGCACCCCCATCGGCACCGCCCGGACGGGCGGTGGCCTGGAGCGCCTCGACGGCGCCACCCTGACCGTCGCCGGCCATGACCATCAGGCCGCCGTTGTCGGCGTCGGGAGCAGCGGCGCGGGTGACGAGTTCGACTCCTGTGGGACCGCCGAGGCGATCGTGCGCACCATCGCCCCCGGACTGGAGCCCTCGGCGATCACCACGCTCACCCGCGTCGGCGTCACGGTCGGCTGGCACGCCATTCGTGATCGGTGGTGTCTCCTGGGGGCGACCCAGGGTGGTTTGATCCTGGGTCGGGTGCAGGCCGCGTTGGGGGTCGACGCCGACGGTCTGGCCGACCTGGACGCGGCGGCGTTGACCGCCGCTGACGACCCGTCGGTGCTGGAGATCAGCGACACCGCCGACGTCACGGTCGCCGCCGGTGCCGACCCTGGAGCGGTGTGGCGAGCGGCCACCTGGACGGTCGCCGAGCAGGCCCGGGCGCTCGAGGAGAGCCTGGATAGTGCGGCCGGCCCTCGGCGGGAACTCGTCGTGGCCGGTGGATGGACCAACAGCGCCGCGGTCATGGCCGCCAAGGCGGATGTGTTCGGGCCGCTACGGCGCGCCTCGACGACCGAGGCCGGCGCTCGCGGAGCCGCGTTCCTCGCCGGGCTCGCGCACGGGACCTACGGGTCCTACGACGACATCCCGAACGGCGCTCGCCCCGACACCGCCCGCGAGCTCCAGGCCACAACGGACCACTCGTTATGACCCTCGCGACGACCGCCGACCTGCTCCACCGGGCTCGTTCCAGTGGCGCCGGGCTTCCCGCGTTCAACGTCATCACCCTCGAGCACGCGGAGGCCATCGCCGCCGGCGCCGAACGAGCTGGCTGCCCCGCGATCCTGCAGATCAGCGAGAACGCGGTGAAGTTCCACGGCGGCCATCTCGAACCGATCGCCGCGGCCGCAGTAGCCGTGGCCCGGCAGGCCACGGTGGAGCTGTCCGTGCACGTCGACCACATCGAGGACCCGGGCCTGCTGCACCAGTCGGAGGGGCTCGGCATCAGCTCGGCCATGTTCGACGCCTCGCACCTCGACTACGACGCGAACGTCGTCGCCACGCGTGAAGCCGCCCGGTGGGCCCGCGCCCGGGGCATTCTCCTGGAGGCCGAGCTCGGCAAGGTCGGCGGCAAGGACGGAGCCCACGCCCCCGGCGTGCGCACCGACCCGCGCGAGGCGGCCGAGTTCGTGGCCGCGACCGAGGTCGACGCGCTCGCCGTGGCGGTCGGCAGCTCCCACGCGATGGTCGAGCGCACCGCCGCCCTGGACTTCGACCTCATCCGCGAGCTGGCCGGCGCGCTGCCGGTCCCACTGGTGCTACACGGTTCCTCGGGCGTTCCCGACTCGGCCCTCGCGGAGGCGGTGCGGGCCGGCATGGTCAAAGTCAACATCGGCACGATCCTCAACGTCGCCTGGACCTCCGCCGTCCGGGACGTGCTCGAAGCCGATCCGGCCATGGTCGACCCCCGCAAGTACCTCCGTCCGGCCCGTGACGCCGTGTCCGACGTGGTTGCGCGGCTCTGCGGCGTGATCGGCAGATCGTCATGATCGTCACCCTGACGCTGAACCCCGGTCTGGACCTCACCTACAGGGTGACCGAGTCGGCCGTGGGAGAGGTCGACGTCCACCGGGCCACCAGCGCGACCCTGGAGGCCAGCGGCAAGGGCGTGAACGTCTCGCGCGCGCTCCATACCAACGGGATCGAGACGGTCGCCGTCGTACCGCTCGGCGGATCCACAGGCCACCACCTGGCCGAGCTGCTCGCCCTGGACGGCATCCGGCACCGCATCGTCGCCCAACGCGCCGCGACGCGGGTCAACACGACGATCGCGGCCAACGGCGGGCATACCGCCAAGATCAACGGTCCCGGCGGCCGGATGTCCGGTGCGGACCTCGAGGCCCTCACCCTGGAGGTGGCGGCCGCCTTGGGCGCGTCGCCTGCCGGTGAAGAAGCATGGCTGGCGGTATGCGGGTCGCTGCCACCCGGGCTCGACGCAAGCGCGGTCGGCGACTTCGTCGCGTTGGCCCACGCACAGGGGGCGCGGTGCGTCGTCGACGCATCTGGTGCCGCGCTGACGGCCGCGATCGAGGCGGGAGCCAACCTCTTGGCCCCGAACCGTCTGGAGCTGGCCGAGGTCGACCCCACTACGGCCGCCGCCACGACCGTCGTCGACCTGGCCACGGTGACAGCGCAGATCGCCCGGGCGCGCGGGACGTCGCTGCTGGTCAGTCTCGGTGAAGACGGCGCCCTGTTCACCGACGGCAACGTCGCCGTGCACGGCCACGCCCCCGCGCTCACGCCGGTAAACACGGCCGGCGCCGGCGACGCGCTCCTGTCCGGCTGGCTGGCCGACGCCGGCCCACCCGCCAACCGGATGGCCCGCGCGATCCGCTGGAGCCGGGCCGCCTGCCTGGCCTTTACGACCGTGGCCCCACCTCTGCCCCGTTCACCCGATGCCGGCGACGGCGTCACCGTCGACCGGCTCCCGATCGGCCGAACCGAAAGGTCCACGTCATGACCACCAACCGCCGCATCGTCGTCAGCGCCGTCGAGACCATGGAACTGCTGGGCGAGCCGGTCCCCACCCCCGCGGACGGCGAGGTGCGGGTCCTCAGCACCTACATCGGGGTATGCGGGTCCGACACCCATGCCTTCCACGGCCGGCACCCGTTCATCCCGATCCCGTACCTCCCCGGCCACGAGGCCACCGGAGTCGTCGAGGAGCTCGGGCCGGGCGTGACGACGGTCGCCACCGGTGATCGCGTGGTCGTCGAGCCGACCCTGCCGTGCTGGCGGTGCAAGCAGTGCCGGACCGGAAACGAGAACCTCTGTGAGAACCTCCAGTTCTTCGGGTGCGGTTATCCGCAGGGTGGGATGGCAGACCGGTTCGTGGTCCGGGCCGACCGGCTGCACGTCATCCCTGACGACATCGACGACCTGGCCGCCGCTCTCATCGAGCCGCTGTCGACGCCGGTCCACGCCGGCCGGATCGTCGGGCCCCTCGAGGGGAAGGCGGTCGCGGTCCTGGGGGCAGGGACGATCGGCCTGCTCATGCTCGCCGTCGCCCGGTGGTCGGGCGCGAAGCGGGTCGTCGTGACCGACCCGCTGCCGGCCAAGCGCGACACCGCGCTCCGGCTCGGCGCAGACGCCGTCGTCGACGCGACCGCACCAGATGTCGCCGCACAGGTCCGCGCGGCGCTGGGCGAGAGCGCCGACCTGGTCTTCGACTGCGTCGCCGTGAAGTCCACGACCCTTGCGGCTGTCGACATGGCGCTCAAGGGTGGCACCGTGGTCATCGTCGGGGTTCCGTCGGCCGACTTCGAGATTCCGATGCGGATCCTGCAGGACCAGCAGATCCGCCTACAGGGCAGCGCGACGTACGTCCCGCAGGACTACGCCACCGCCATGGAGATCATCCGGTCGGGCCTCGTCCGCCCGGAGGATTTCGTCACCGGGCAGTTCCCGCTAGAGCAGGCCGAGCAGGCGTTCGCGGCGTCCACCAGCGGTGAGCACATCAAGGTGCTGATCCATCCATGAGAATCCACCACGACAACAACGAACGAGACCTGCAGCCGGCCAGCTCGCGGCAGTCCGCCATTCTTGGCACCCTCCGTACCCGCGGTCAGTTGCGGGCGGTCAAGATGGCGGAGGAGCTCGGTGTCACCCACGAGACCATCCGCAAGGATCTGTTGACCTTAGAGGCCCATGGGTTGTTGCGCCGCGTCCACGGGGGGGCGGTGCCGGTGGAGTCCCTGTCGTTCGAGCCGGCGATCGACGCGCGAACGAGCATGGTCGAGGAGAAGCAGCGGATCGCCGCCGCCGCAACCGAGTTCCTTCCTCCCTCCGGAGCGATCCTGCTCGACTCAGGCACGACCACGCTGGCGCTGGCCGCCAACCTGCCGCCCGGATCCTCCCTGATCGCCATCACTAACGCCCTACCCATCGCCCTCGCGCTCATGCCGCACCCGCAGCTGACCGTCCACCTGCTCGGCGGCCGGATTCGCTCCGCGACGATGGCCACCGTCGACTCCTGGGCCCTTCGCAACCTCACCGAGGTGCAGGCCGACGTCGCCTTCGTCGGTGCCAACGCCTTCTCCCTCGAACACGGCCTCAGCACGCCGGACTCCGCCGAGGCGGCGGTCAAGAGCGCGATGGTCAAGGCCGCGCGCCTGACCGTGCTTCTCGCCGATCACACGAAGTTCGGGCGCGACGCCGTGTTTCGGTATGCCGACCTGGACGTCATCGACGTCCTCGTTACTGACGAGGGGATGAGCGCATCGGACGCCCAGGCCCTCGAGTCCGAGGCGGGGATCGAGGTGGTCCGTGTGTAAACGGTCAGGATTGGGTCGCCAGCGCGAACCGCAGGACCGAATGAGCGCCCTGTTCTGCTTGAACCGACGCTGACCCAGCGCCGTTCTCGCGACCATCCGCCCCGCCGGCTTTCCACCGACCGAGCTGCGGGCGATGTGGACGCGCCCGGGGGAGACCGGACGAGCCGCCACCTGCTGGGGGAGGCACGTGTGGCGTGGAAATGACCGTGCTCTCTTGCCGCTTCAAGGCGCATCGGATCTCGGCGGGTGATAGATCCAAGAGGCGAACACCACGTCTCGCCCGTCCGGGTCCCGGTACGTGACGCCGCCGTTGTCGTCCCAATAGTCGATCTGCGCAACGGAGTGGACGCCCGCCGCGGCGAGCCGGGCGGTGATGCGCTTCTGGGCAGCAAGATCCGGCAGGTAGAACACCAGCTGATCAAGGGCCTGCGCCGACTGCGGCGCATCTCTCAAACGGACGATCTCTACGTGAACCTGCCCGCCGGGCAGGCCAAGGATCGTCCCGTCCAAGCCGTAGCTGTTGACGAAGGTTTCCAAGACGGGGAGCCCAATGGCGTCCCGGTAGAAGATGACCGTCTGGTCGTAACGCGCGCTCGACAGCACCACACGCAACGCACCTAGCGGAAGATGTGGCGGCCAGTGCTCCAGCTGCGGCTCCGGCGAACCCACCGGGACAGTCTTCATCGGGCAGACCAATTCGCGCCAGGCGTACGCCAAGGACGCCTCCGTCGAAGGAGAGCGGCACGTGCGTGTGTCGGACGGGCACGACGACTGCAACACGGCCGGCGGTTAGACGCACCCGCGCCCGCCGCTTGGGTTGCTCTCGGCCCGGGCGAGATAGGGCGCTTGGGTCGTTTCCTGCCGGCATGGTGAGACTGAGGGTCCGCTCTGCTCGACCCAGATGAGCTGTTGACCGGTTTGACCAAGGCGTGCTGGAGAACCAGGACCACCAGGGCTTGTCCAGTGAGGTCCCGGTGGGACCGGACAACGGGCTGAACCACGACGGTGTGGTCTCGTTGGACAACGTCCTGACCGTCCCGGTGGACGCCATCGGACGCACGATCGAATCTCTGACGTCCACCCAGGAGGCGCAGCTGGCCCGCGCCGTGGTGCTGGCCTATGACCTTGACGTGCCCTGTTGGGGTAGCCCCCGCAGGCGGCCGACAGCCCCCTCGAATGGGTTGTCGCGATGGAAGGACGGATTGGACCGGACCGCGAGCATGCCGAAGCGAGCATTGCCGAAGCGCGGTGGGGCGGCGGGCCGCGGAGTTAGGTGACGCGGCGGTACCGGATGTGGGTGGTCAGTGGTGAGTGGAGCACCTCGGCGGGCTGGAAGCCGAAGGACTTGACCCCGTCGAAGATGCGCTCGCCCGAACCGAGTAGGACGGGCGCGATATCCAGGGTGAGCTCGTCGATCACCCCGGCGATCAACGCCTGTCGGACGGTCGAGGCCCCACCGGCGATGTCCACCCCGTTGTTCCCGGCGGCC
>JBKPKI010000234.1:0-11213 GCA_046731055.1 Actinomycetota bacterium
GAACCCCGCCAGCCTCGCCCGCTCGCCAGCCCAGTCCAACGCCACACCGAGATCCCACGCCTTGCACCGGAACGTGCGCCGCGCCAGCACCTTTGAGTCGTGATCGCACACCACGAGCACCTGCTTGCGGTCGGCCAGGTCGATCCCGACCACTGCGTTCGTCACCGGCACGGCCTCCCGCAGGCGAGCCAGCCGAACGTCCTGTTCCGGTCACCGCGCGACACACCACTACCGTTAGACATGAACGTCCTCCTCTTCGACGCCGGGACACCAAGCCCAACAAGCGCACCAGGAGGACGTTCCCTACGCCAGACCCGAACGCTTCAACGCGTTCCTATGCCGCCTCCTGAGCTGTCTAGTGCGGCAGGCGTGGTCGGGTGCACGCTCGGAGATGACTACACCTGATGCTGTCCCGTTTCCCGTTCTCGTCTCCGTCGGCTCTGACCGGCTTCGCCTTGCTATGGCGGCGTACCTGTCCCGCTATAAGGGATCGTCCCGGGTTCACGCGGATTCAGACCTGCGGGCCTACCTGACCAGGTGCCTCGAACGGGGTGCCGATCCGCTGACGGTGTCGCGGCCGCAGGTGGAGCTGTACGTGCGGTGGATGCAAGAGATCCGCAGGTTCAAACCCTCGACGGTCAACCGACGCCTGTCGGTGATGGTCGGCTTCTACCGCACTTGTGTCATCGACGGTGTGCTGCCGTCCTCGCCCGGCTGAGCATGTCCGCCGCCCGAACGTGCCACCCGAGTCGCCCACCCTCGGGCTGACGCACCTGCAGTTCGAAGCCATCCTGACCGCCGCCCGACTGTCGACCAACCCGAACGACTTCGCGCTTGTCGCCATGCTCGGACTCCTCGGCCTACGGATCTTCGAAGCCTGCGGCGCCGACATCACCGACCTCGGCGAGGAACATGGCCACCGGGTGCTGCGGGTCACCGGCAAAGGGGCCAAGGCGGTCCTCACACCCCATCCACCCGCTGTCGGCCGAGCCATTGACCACGCGATCGGAGAAAGGGACATGGGTCCGATACTGCGGACCCGGCGCGGCACCCGGATGGATCGGCACGCGGCCACCCGACGGTTGCACACCCTCGCCGACCTAGCCGGGGTCCGGCTACCGCGGATGCACCCGCACATGCTGCGGCACACCTTCGTCACCACCATGCTCGACGCCGGCGTCGACCTGCGCGACGTCCAGATCGCCGCCCGGCACGCCGACCCCCGCACACCATGCGCTACGACCGAGCCCGCAGGAACCTCGACCGACACCCCAACTACATCCTCGCCGCCTACACGCCTCCGGCACCTGACACGACAGCCCGTCGTGCCGATGACAGGTTGCCCTGACCCGGCTCATTTCGATTGACATGCCTCGGCTGTCGGCAGTCGAAGCGTCGTTGTGCGTCGCCCGATTCGTCGGTGATGTCCGCGCGCACCGAGGGTCCTGTCCCGCGGGATGTCCTTTTGGGGGCCGGCCGTTCGTGGACCGATGAGAATCGGTCGATCATGAGGTCAGACCAGCGTCAGTCCACACACGAACAGCAGGGGGCATGGTGAGTGATATCCGGGTGTTGGTGTCGGGGGCGAGTATCGCGGGTCCTGCGCTGGCCCACTGGATGAGCCGACGGGGTGCTGAGGTCACCGTAGTGGAGCAGGCGCCGGCCCTGCGTCCGGGCGGACAGGCGGTGGACGCGCGCGGCGTGGCCAAGGAGGTCATCAAGCGGATGGGGCTCGACGCAGCCGTGCGCGGGGTCTGCACCAACACCGCCGGTGCGTACACGGTCGACGCGGACGGGAACGTGCTGGAGACCTACCGCGCGGAGGACGACGGCGGCGATGGGTACATCTCGGAGATCGAGGTTCTGCGTGGAGACTTCTCACAGGTGTTGTACGACGACACCAGGGCCGACGTCGACTATGTCTTCGGCGACCGAATCGCCGGGCTAACGCAGGATGTGGACGGCGTCGATGTCGCCTTTGCGAGCGGCCAGGAGCGGCGCTTCGAGCTGGTGATCGGCGCCGATGGGCTGCACTCAGCATTGCGGGCGATGGTCTTCGGGCCGCGCGAGGAGTTCGTCCGGCACCTGGGCCTCGTACTGGCCTTCTACACCGTGCCCAACGAGTTCGGGCTGGACCGCTGGATGATCGACTACCAGAAGGCGGGGCGCTCCGCGGGCCTACGACCCGTCCGAGACGCCACCAAGGCCATCGCGATGCTGTCCTTCCCCGCGCTCGAGTTCAACCTGGACTACCGCGACATCGCGGCCCAGAAGCGGCTGCTGCGCGAGCAGATGGCGGGATTCGGCTGGGAGACGGCGGGCATCCTGGCGCACCTGGACCACACCCCGGACTTCTACCTCGACCAGGTCGCCCAGGTGGTGATGGACCACTGGTCCCACGGGCGGGTCGGGCTGCTGGGAGACGCGGCGTTCAGTGCCTCGCCGATGTCTGGGGCGGGTACCGGGCTGGCCCTGGTTGGCGCCTACATGCTGGCCGGGGAGCTCGCCGCGGCCGACTGGGACCCGACCGCCGGATTCGCCGGTTACGAGCAGCGGATGCGCAGCTACGTCGAGGACAACCAGGAGATCGGTCGGATGCACGTCCAGATGCTCACCGCGACCGACCCGGACGCCAAGCCGGACGCCGAGCCGGGCGCCGGGCAAAGCCTGGAGCCTGACATGGAGGCCCTTACCGCACTGGTCGAACGCGCGGTCGCCGGCCCCGAGCTGCCTCACTACGAGGGGGCGCCAGACTCCCGGGCATCCGCTACGCACTCGGATAACTGATCGGCTTCGCACCCCCGGTCGCCAACACCCCAAACCCGTCGAGCACCACGGCCGGAGCTGCTCGCTGCCCGCCTGGCAGACCACTGAGCTGCGCGCGCGGTTATGCCGCTCTGCGGGCGACCGATCAACCATTCCGCTAGCGGGACGCTCACGAAGGGCGTCGCACGGCTCCCCTCCGTTGTCCAGAGGCCGCTTGGAGGGGTCTGCTGAGCAGCAGAACCCAGGCTGGAAAGACGAGCTGGGCCCACTTCTGTTCAGCGGCCGCCAAGAGCAGCACCAGTGCTACGACGTATCCCAGGTAGGAGACCCAGCGTGGTACCGCGCCGGCGCGATGGCTCACGGTGCTCAGGGCGGCGTGAAGACGGCCGCCATTCGCAGGGCGTACACGGAGATTAGTGCCTGTGCGTTGTCGCGGCCGAACGCCCAGACGTCGGCGTTGACGTTCGACATTGCCAGCATCTCCCATGAGGTTGCTCGCGCTCAGGCGCCACCGAATAGCATCGCAAGGAAGAGGAGTCCGCTTCGCAGGAACACGGTGGAAAATAGGCGGTCCTCGATCTCCCCGAGTCGTTCACGCACGACACCGATGAACCAAAGGAAGGCGATCCCCGCGAACGGCACCAGGTTGAGGCTTACTCGGATCAGGATGCGCCGCAGTCATCCGCACGAAGGGACTCCAGGCTGTCCTCGGAGACGGTAAGGCGCATCATGATCATCGCCGCGATCAGCAATAGTGAGAGCACAATGCCGGCGACGGCGGCTGACCTCCGGCTTCGCCAGAATCGGGCGGTCAGTGCGGTTGCGTCCGCACTCATGGCGTGCCCCTCGACCGCGTGTCGCAGTCTGCCTCGGTCGATCGCGAGGCTCAGTGCCAGGTTGCCGGTGCCGGTCAGGGAGTCGCGAACGGACGAACCGGTGTTCCAACTGAGGCCTCTGCGCGTGCGGGCGCCACAAGGGCGAGGAGATCACCGCACTCCTTCCTCTTTGAAGCCGCTCGGCCGTACCTCTGGGAATCCGTGCCGGCGCACAGGCTCGACGGATTTAGTCGTCTCGACGGTGGGGTGTGTCCTGTTCACCCAGGTCCCGTATCGGGCGGCCCAGGGCGGCGCGGTCAGTCCGTGCACGACGACGCTCAGGACAACCGTTGTGGCGATGACACTGAGCACCGTCGCGACCGCGGGCTCGTCGTGAAGCGACTCAACAGCGATCAGCGCGAAGATGATCGAGGCCAGGCCGCGCGGCCCGAACCAGCCCACGAAAACCACGGTCTGCGTTTTCAGGCCAGACCCCAAGAGTGACAGGGCTACTGGCGCCATCCGAACTACGGTCAGCGAGAGGACAGCGAACACCAGGTTCTGCCAGCTCAGCAGCAGCGCGAGGTGGGCCACCGCTGTGACGCCGAACAGCATCCATACGGCGTAGCTCAGGAAGGTTGATGTCAGGCCGGTCAGTGCCATGCTCGCGTGGACGTCCTCCACGCTGGCCTGGCTCGCTGCTGCCGCCGTTCCTGCGACGAACGCGGCGATGAAACCGTTGCCGCCGAGCCCAACGGCGCCGTAGTAGCACAGAAGCGGAACCGCGAGTGTGGCTAACGGGACCAAGCCTTTGTCTGCCCAACCGCGACCGCGGGACCACTCGATGAGCCGGCCGGCGCCGAACCCGATCAGCGCGCCGACAACGGCGCCGATGACGAGTTCCAGAACTGCTTCAATAACCCCATGTCCGACGTCGTCGTCTGCGAGCCCGGCGGCGGCGGCCACCGCAAAGAGCACCACCGGTGTCGCCAGCCCGTCGTTCAATCCGCTCTCGACGTTGAGGATCCGACGCACCCGCCCCGGGATGACAGGATTCAAGACGGTCGCCGCGCCGAGGCCCGCGTCGGTCGGCGCAAGGGCTGCAGCGATCAACAGCGCGAGCCACACTCCGATCTGAGGAAACAACCCCCGCGTAAGCAAGAACCCCACGCCAATGGTCAACGGCAGTCCGATGAGCAGCAGTCGTCCGATAAAGGCAGACTCCGTCCGCAGCTGTCGCGGTTGGAGTTCCGCAGCATCGTGGAACAGCACCAACACGAGGGTCACCTCGGCGACCGTCCGGATGACCTCGCTTTCCGTCGCCGCGTCAACCAATGTCAGGCCGATGACGCCACCAGCGACCAAGAAGATGATCGGACCATTCAGGTAGGCCCGCCCGAGGCGAGCGGACTGGCTGACGTACAGGATGACGAGGAACGAGAAGACACACACTGCCGCCGCCATCGCGCCCGCCTCTCTCGACGCACCGTGTGGCGATGACGAATCGACCACATCGGCTTGGCTGCACAACCAGGCCAGTACTGCTCCAACAATCCGGAGACTGCCTCGATCGCGCATCAGCATCCCAGGTTCTTGCGCCGGCAGTCTCACGCGATGTGAGTGATGTCCGCCCCGCACCCAGGGTGGATCCTGGGCTCCAGGTGCTCGATAGCCCAGCCGGCCAGGGGGAGCCCTAACAGCCCGTAATCTCGTTCGAGGAGAAGGTCCAATGGACGAAGTCGATGGTGTCGACGAGCTAGGCCCGGTCGACTGGATCGTGGTCGAGTTCCCGGGCAGCCGGTTCAACGGAGAGATCGCCCCCGCGCTGCGTGACCTCGTTGACCGTGATCTCATCCGGGTTTTGGACCTTCTCGTTCTGAAGAAGGACGCCGACGGCGAGCTGGAGTCCTTCGAGCTATCCGACCTGGACACCACGGAGATCGGTGAGCTGCGGAACTACGAGTCGCAGCTCGCGATGCTGCTCAGTGAGGACGACGTGACCGCGGTCGCCGCCGCGATCGAGCCCGGCAGCTCCGCCGCCGTGCTCGTGTGGGAGAACACCTGGGCGGCACCGTTCGCCTCTGCTGTGCGCCATTCCGGCGGACAGCTGGTGGCCAGCGGCCGCATACCGATCCAGGCGTTGTTGGCCGCGGTCGAAGCCGACAACGACGAAGAGAAGTAGACAAGAAGCACCTTGTCGCCAGGCGTGGAGCCCAACACCACAGCCGTAAGAGGAGGAAGAGACATGCCTTTAGCCAGACGACGTATGCGCCGAGCAGCAGTGATCGGCCCCGCACCGGTCGCCAGGACAGCCGCCACCGTGGCCACCGTTGCCGTAGTCGCCCACGGTGTCAATCGCCGCACGGACCGACGACAGGATCGCCGCAACTGAGGCAAGGGGTGAACTAGGGCGGCGCGAATCCGGGCGGATCGAGGGGTGACTTCCCCCACCGTTGTGGTGCTCTCAGCAACTGACCAGTTTGCCGACTACATCCAGGCCGACTAGCTGCAGAGCAGACTGCGCGCAACCGCCAACCAGCCGGTAGGACCGCTGTCGCTTGCGTCGGAATGATTATCCCGCTCCTGGTTGCACGCGTTCCCGGGGTGACGTCGTCATCAGGTATCGGACCGCAAGAATCGAATCGGTTCAGTCGAGCCTTCACGGCTCCCCTCAGTATGGGAACCAACGTGACGCGTTCCTACGGTCGGGCAGTCGTGCGGCCAACTCCAGCCTCGTGACCCTGTCGCCCTCAAGAGTCCGAGCTCAGGTGTCCCGTCCCAATCGGGGGCCGTTGCGCTGTATGGCTCGACCGCGCCTGGTCGGGCAGCCTCGCGCACGCTGCTGCGACGCGGGAGCTCGTAGGCTGGCGCGATGAACATGGCGGCCTCGACCACCAGGACGCACTATCAGGGCATGGTCTTGGTTCTCGGAGGGTCGTTCGGCATGGGCAGCTCAGCCTTCTACCCTGAGGAGTCCCCAGTCCGGCCGGTGACGGTGGGTGACCTGTGGGTGGACGCGCACCCGGTGACCAACGTTGCCTTCAGACGGTTCGTCCGAGCAACCGGGCATGTCACCGTGGCTGAGCGTGCACCCCAGCTCGAAGACTTTCCCGGGGCCGACCTTGAGCTGCTGGTCCCCGGGTCGCAGGTCTTCACCCCTACCCTTGGACCGGTCCCGCTCGACGACTGGACACGTTGGTGGCGTTGGCAGCCAGGTGCCTCCTGGCGCCATCCCGAAGGCCCCGGAAGCTCGGTCCACGGACGCGAGCTGCACCCAGTGGTGCACGTCGGCTGGGAGGACGCGACCGCATACGCACGGTGGGCCGGTAAGCGGCTGCCCACCGAGGCGGAATGGGAACACGCCGCCCGCGGCGGTCTCGACGGGGCGACCTACCCGTGGGGCAATGACTTTCAGCCCTTGGGCCAGGTGATGGCCAACACATGGCACGGACGGTTCCCCTACGAGAACACCCGCCCGCACGGATTTTTCGGGACCTCGCCGGTGCGCAGCTTCCCCCCGAACGGCTACGGACTCTACGACGTCGCCGGCAACGTGTGGGAGTGGACGAACAGCGCCTGGGCCGAACAGGCCGAGGCGGCGCCCGAGCCGGCCTGCTGCGCCCCCAAGCCGGCGTCGCTCACGGAGACGGACCGACGGGTAACCAAAGGCGGCTCACACCTGTGCGCCCCCTCTTACTGCCACCGCTATCGGCCGGCCGCGCGGCAGGGTCACACGGTGCGCAGCACGACGGGGCACGTTGGATTCCGCTGCGTGGCGCCGGCCTAACCCGGCAAAACCCTTACCTCGTTGTCAAGCCCCGCGAGGCGGCTCAGACTTCGTGGACAGCGTCGAGTCGGCCGTCTTCCACGGCCGTGACGAAGGCTTCGTAGTCTCGGCTGTTCTGATCTGCGTACTCGGTGGCGAACGTGTTGATGGCCTGGTCGAGGCTGTCGTCGCGGCCGAGGTACTGTGCGATGGCCACCGGATCACCCGAGCGGGCATGGGCCCGGGCAAGTGTCCATCCGCACATCCGGGCGTAAAAGGTCATCCCGAACGGGTTCATCGTCTCGACCGCCGCTGATGCCTTCATGTCGCGCAGTTGGCGCCAGTAATAGAAGCGGTCGTCCTGTAGACCCTTGGTCCAGCCCAAGAAAATGTCGGAGGAGGCCTGCATCAGCCGCTGCCCTTCCACGACCCGCTGCCCTGGAGTGTGGAAACGGCTGTTCGGCAGATGGTCCTCTAGGACGGACCGCGTCGCCTCCTTTACCTGGAGAAACAGCGGATCTTGGTCGTCACGGCCCTGTAGCAGCACCATGAACGCGCGGGTGCCAACGCTGCCCACGCCCACCACCTTGCGGGCCATGTCGACGATCCGGTACCTCTCCAGCAGCAGGCGGCGGTCGGCGCTCAGGCTGGCCTGGTAGGCGCGGAACTGGTCCTCGACGACCTTCCAGATCTGGTCCGTCGACAGTCCCCAAGCCCCTTGCATCTCCCGCAACGGAACGACAACCGGCGGCTGACTGACGATGCGATACCGGCCGTCGGCGACCTCGGCGAATCGGGTCAGAGCCTGCAGGCTGTCACGGGTGTGCGCCTTCCGGAGGGTCTTGGTCGCCACCTTGATCGACTTTGCGATGTGGTCCTCGTCTCCGTTGCTGTGCTTAGACTTTCTCTTCTTGCCGCCCTTCCGCTTGCCCGTCTTCGAACGGGCAGCCCCACCCGCCGCTTTCTGAACCGCCTGCATCGCTGCCTGGATGTCGTGCTCCGACATATGGGCGTACCAGATGTCCAAAGTACGCATCGCAGCGAACTCCTTCATGGCGGACCGGTACGCCTTGACCGCCTCCAACGTCACGGCGCTCTGATCAGCGCTGGCGAAACCGTTGTTGCGCGCGGCGATCGTGAAGCTGGCGGCCATGCGCTTCAGGTCGTACTCGAACGGGCCGGGGAGCGTCTCATCGAAGTCGTTGAGGCCGAACAGGAGCTGACGCTCGGGCGACGCGAAACCGCCGAAGTTCGACAGGTGGGCGTCACCGCATAGTTGGACGTTCAACCCTGCCGTAGGTGTGCGGGCCAGGTCGGCTGCCATCACTTTGGCCGCTCCGCGATAGAACGTGAACGGCGAGACCATCATTCGGCCGTGGCGCACCGGCACCAGGTCCGCCTCCCGAGTGACGTTCTGCGCGATCAACAGCTCCACCGGGTCAGGCCGGTCAGTCCCCGGTATCCACTCAGCCTGTGCCGACACCGGCACCTGCTTCGCCGCCTGCTCCCCCCGGGACCGGCGATCCTCAACGCTCAGATACGACTGTTCAGTCAGAGGGGTCATGGAAAGCTCCATCCGCCGGGAGGTGTCAGTTCGGATTGTGCGGTCGAGGCCGCGTGTGATGCTCAGTTCGAGGTCCTATTGGTGCGCCATGACGACCTTCAAGGGTGAACAGTGTCGACCGATCAGGCCAAACGTTCGGAGGTCCGGTGAACGCGAACCCATCACACGGTATGCGTCCAGCGCCACGAGGCTGACACGTCGCAACCGCAGGTGAGGCCCTCGATGCTGGACACGCTGGGACGGTGTTTGGGGCATGTCTAGGCTCACCAGTTGGTTGCATCTTGTACGGAGCGCTAGGTCCCCAACCGGCACGTCCGCATGGGCCGCCCGCCAGTATCGCGGTAGACGGCCCAGTTCTCCAACATCTGGAGGTCCGGGGCCCGTTGACGAGGCGGAGCGGCCGCCTGGTAAATGTGTGGGGTACAGGTCACGGTTCGGCCTTGCGACAGCCCGGCGGGGCCACATCGCAAGGGAGGCTGCGACGTCCCCCGGTAATGGTCTTCTTGTCGTAGTGCGTGAGCAGCCGGAAGGCGTACCGCCGCGTCGCGCAGAAGAGAGTCCGTCACAGCGAAGATCCGCGGACATCTGACCCCTCACCCTTCGACCAGAGTTGCCATGTTGAGCACGACAAGGAAAGTCTTACCGACCTGGATCTGCGCTGTCGTCATGCAGAACGCGTGAAGACACGTGTTGCTCGAAGTCGCGTTGAGAGTGCCTACGTCGCCCACACCGACCCGGTCGGCGGTTCACCTGATCTGCGTGATGCACGCGAATGCCGCTGCGTCGAACATTAACTTGCCCATGGTTCGACCGATTCCTCCAGGGAGAGCGGGTCCGTTGTGGATTACACGGAGGTGCTGCGACGGCTGGCCATCAACGATGAACAGTTCGCTGAAGAGTGTGTTACTGGGACCAGGACCGACTTCGTCGAGCTCGACCAGCGAACGTTGGCGCTCGTCCGCGTCGCCGCACTGGTCGCGGTCGGTGGCACGGCACCGTCCTACGGAGTCGAGGTCGACGCTGCGGTGAGTGCAGGAGCGACGACGGCCGAAATCGTTGGAGTTCTTGTTGGCATCGTCTCCGTGGTCGGACTGCCCAGCGTAGTCGCCGCGGCTCCGTGCCTGGCGATGGCACTGGGATGTGACCTCGAGGATGCCTTGGAACGGCCGTCGGCCCGATGAGCTCTGTTATCCGCCAAGCAGGCCGACCGCGGTCGCCTGTTGCACCGCACCGCTTCGGGACGAGACACCAAGCTTCCGATAGATCGAGCCCACTTCGGAACCGACGGTGTTGCGAGAGACAAAGAGCCGCTCCCCGATCTCCCGAAACGTGAGATGCGTCTGCAGGTAGGGGAGCAGCCGAAGCTCCGCAGGCGTCAGGGGCGTGACCCCACCCATTGCGACATGCCCGACTTCCGCGAGGGTGGCGCGCAATTCCGACACCTCGCCGACAAGTGCTCCGAGAGCTGGTCTGTGAAGCAGAATGTCGTCCATCTCCCGCAGGAGGTGACGCGCGGCCGCATGGTCGGCGATGGCCACGTAGACCTTCGCCATCTGCAGGCGTACGCGAACGGCGACGAACGGAAGCGCGTAAGTGCATGACGGCCGGGCCCGCATTGCCCGGGCGACCTGCGCTTCCGCCTCTCGGCCGTTGCCACGATGCACCGCCAGCCGAGCTGCCGCGGCAAAGGCCAACACGGTGAGGGCGTAGTCGTCCAGCCGGTGATCTCGGACCGTCTCGAGTGCTAGCTCCACATGCTTCGCAGCCACATCCCAACGCCCGTGGTTCATCGCCAGCACCGCACGCTCAGCCTGGCTGAGCACGAGGCTGGCGACATTGCCCTGCGCGGCAGCTGCGGCGGAGGTGTCCGCGAAGAGGGTTGACGCCCGGTCTTCGTCGCCCAAGAGCAGACACGCTTCGGCGCACAAGATGAGCGCGGTCGGGCGCCAGACACTCCATGGGGCCTCCACCGCAACCGCAAGGTCCGCGTCGGTCATCATCTGCTCTGGACCGGCGGTGCACATGGCAGCACGAAGCATGGCCCGCGACGAGTCGAAAGAGGCGGTGCCGTCCACTGAGGGCAGATCAAACGAGGCAACCTCGAGGAACGCCGACAGGCGTTCCGCTTCGGCAGCGTGGCCGCCGAGAACCGCAACCCACCCTGCTAATGCCGCGAGCGGGGGGTAGTCCTCGAGTACTCCAGGACCAAGGGTCGAGAGCCAGCGTTGCAGGGTCGACATGTGCCCGGACTGATACGTCGGCAGCGCCAACCGGGCGACCAGCTGGACGCATCGGTCTCGCT
>JBKPKI010000235.1:0-12686 GCA_046731055.1 Actinomycetota bacterium
TGGCTAGGACGAGGGCGCGGTCGACGCGGTCGGGATGGGTGACCGCCCACTCGAGCACTCGCATACCGCCCATGGAGCCACCCAGCACCGCGGCCCAACGGGGCACGCCGAGCTCGGCCGCCAGCCGGGCCTCGACCGCAACCTGGTCGCGGACCGTCACAAAGGGAAACCGACTTCCCCACCACCGACCGTCCGGCGCCACGGAGCCTGGCCCCGTGGTGCCCTGGCAGCCGCCAAGGACGTTCGACGCGACGACGAACCAGCGTTCCGTGTTGAGCGGGCGCCCAGGACCGATCAGGCCGTCCCACCACCCCGGCGACGGATGCGCGCCGTCAGCCGGACCCTCGACGTGGCTGTCGCCGGTCAGCGCATGCTCGACGAGTACGGCGTTGTCGCCCCGCTCGTTGAGGCGTCCCCACGTCTCATAGGCCACCTGCACCTGGGGCAGCACACCGCCGCGTTCCAGCGGGATGTCCCCGACCGCCACGAAACGGCGGTGACCGACCGGGTCGCCCTCGCGCCAAGCACCGGACACCACGGTGGGAGTTCGCCCGTGCGTGGACGGGCTCGATGACGGTGCCGTCCCTCGAAACCGATCCACGATCGTCATCCGGGCTGCTCCTGATGCTCGCGCTTGCCCGAGTCGAGCGCCCGGGCCAGGTCATCACCCGGGGCACCCCACCGCAGAGAAGGAGGGTTGCCGCCCAGCAAGCCGGGGCTACGCGCTGGAACTCATGACCTTCGACCACTATACGGTCCGCCCGATCCGCCACCAGGGTCGTGGTCCACGAGATGGACGTCATGCGCTGGCCCTGGGCCGCACGGCGACATCGACCATCCGCGCCAAGAGCATCGCCAGTCGGTAGTCCGGATCGACATCGAGCGCGCGGTCCAGAGCGGTACGTGCCAGGGCACCGTCTCCCAACCACCACACGACGTGCGCGAGCACCGTCAGCGGGCCGGGTGAAAGCTCCGTGGGCGCCTCGCGACAGACCATGGCCAGACGGTCGGCCAGCCCTTCATGCGCGACGTCGTGGGCCGGTTCGTCGATGGCATCGGTCGGCGCACCGGCTCCATCCTCGGGCTCGCCGGACTCGACCGATGCCAGGCCCACACCCGCCCACCCGAGAATGTCCCGCCGAGACGGCAGCTCGGACTCGGCCAGCCGGCGGAGTGAAGCCGGGAAGACGGAGAGCTCGAGCGTCCCGGGACACATCCACGCAATGAGGAGGTCGCGGACCGACACGTCGACGAGCGACACGACGGCCCACGCCCACGCCTCGTCTCCGCGGGAGGGTGCGGACTGAGCCCCGACGTCGGGGCCGCCGGGCGACAGGTCGAGGACGCGAGCCCAAGCCTGGAACATACGTCGTCGCCGACGCTGCAGTGTCGAGCGGGAAGCGCGGGCGGTCCTCAGATCGTGGAGCAAGGCGGCGCACCGGGTTTCCTGCGCCGGATCGGGCTGGGACTGCAGCCGACCGGCCAGCTCGGCCCGCGACGACGCCGGCCGCCGGCCGCGCACGATGTAGTCGGCCACCGCGGGAACCTCGTCGTCGCCCTGGAGCACCTCGCCCTCCCCCGGGCAGCAGTCCCCGTGGCAGTCGAGGCTCCACCATCGACCGTCGCGGACCAGGAGCCGGTCCACCACCCCGATCCCCGCGGCTCGGATCGCGTCCCGCATCGCCACGCTGGCGGGCTCGGCCTGCCCGGCCCGCGTTTCGAACCCGATCAACACGACGGCATCGGGGCGTTCTCGGACCACCACGGGCACGAGCTCGACCGCCACCAGATCGGGATCGACCTCCGGCGGCGGGAGGTCGACCCGGCCGACCACGCCGATCCGGTTGGCGCGCAAGCACACGACGACGAGGGAGTCGGCCGGCCGGTAGCCCAGGTGATAGGGCAGCACGGTGATGATGTCGGCGGGGCCGCGCAGGCGGATCGTGGTCGTCATGGCGACGATCCTGGGCGCGCCGGACACACCCGAACAGAGCGACGTTCACGCCTGTGGACGACGTGACGTAGTGGTCAGGCCATGTTGACGACCCGCAAGCGTCCGGACGTCCGCCGGTGGCGCCGGACCCGCGCCCCAGCGCCTCAGGCCGGCCCCGCCGAGTCCGGTGCTCCAGTCACGCGCAATACGTCGGAGCGTCGTGGCCCTGATCGGAGCCACAACCCGCCGACACGTGCTAGGTCACGGTCGATGCCGCGAACAACCGGCCCTATCGGATGACCTGCGACTGCACCGTCCGGTACCACTCGTCCGCCGGCATGTCCTGTGGTGCCGCGGTCTGGGCGTCCTGGTACGCGGCTCCACGAGACCTCGGCTGAGCACGTCCACCGCTGCGCTCCCACGCGAGGAACGCCTCCGTGTCGTTGACCAGCGCGGCCACCAGCCAGCCGACGACGATCGCGTCGTCACCCAGGCCGAAGACTGAGAAGAGCGCCTCGGGCATGAAGTCAAGCGGAGACACGACATAGGCGACGGCTGCCGCCAGCATCGCCACGTGGCCGAACGTCGTGCCCCGGTACTCGCCGCGAGCGATCGCCGAGAGCATCCGCGGTACGGCCGCGGCGCGCTCCGCGAGGCCGGCCGAACCCGGCCGAACGGCGGTCCGGACCGACTGCGCGATCATCGTGACCAGGCCCATCCGGTTCGTGTGACGTGCCATGTGGCTTCCCCTGTTCTGCCGAGATGTGCTCGGACCCACTGGCGAGGCCCGAATCTGGCCTCGGTATGCATACCCATTCTGGCGCTCGTCCGAACCCGCTGGAGGCGGGCTTCCGCACACGGGCTAACGCGCGGCGTCCACACAGGATTCCGGCCGTCTGGCGCAGACCCGGGCGTTGTTACGGAGGCGTGACCTGTCCCACCGGCACGGCCGTGCCAGGGATCGGGGCCGGCCGCGCCGGAAACTCCTCCTTGGCGTGGTCGGCGATCCGCTTGAGGAGGTACGCGTCGATGCCGGCGCTGACCCCTCCGCCCACGAACGGCAGGGCCCGGCCCAGCCGGCTGAAGGTCGACTTGCCCACGGTGCCGATCAGGCGGAAGGCGATCCCCTTGTTGATCATCATCAGTGCCGGCCCGGGCAGCTGCTGGGCAGCCATATCGGTGAGACGGCCGGTCGGCGAGACGATGCCCGCCTTACGGATAATGTCGTCCGAGTCAGCCCCGACGAGCGCCAGCAGCACCGCCGTCCGGATGTGCGGCTCGGAGATGTCGTATCCGCGCAGCGCCGCGATCGCCGCGGTCATCCGGGTGGCGACGAAGTAGAACTCGGCCACGTTGACCGGCAGGGCGATGGGCATGGTCACGAACCCGCCGAACCCCGTCACGAACCCGCCGGTACCCGCCATGGCGAGGTGGTTGCGGATGACCAGGTCGACCGCCTCGTCGAGACTGCGGGTCTTCGTCCGGGCGTGGTCTGCGACCTGTTGCGCCGACGGCAACGGGCCCTTGCCTTCGATCCCCACGTCGAGGATCGGGTGCAGCACCTTGTACACGACCGCCGATACGCCCTTGGGCTCGACGTTGGCCTGTTCGAGGGCGGTTCCGGGTTCCTTCTTGTCGTCGTTGTCTCCGAAGCCGAAGATCCCCACGTGGTCCACCTCTCCTCGTCCACCCGGGCCAGGTGGGCCGGCCAATCCTTGCGGGCCCGCCCTGGACCCGCAACACGGCAACGTCACCGTACGACGGGGCGTTCCCCGCAGTGTCACCCCACCGAGCGCCAGGTATGCGTGGCGGCACCAGCCTGGAGATGTCACCAGCGTCGGGTTGGATGAGGTGGTGCTCCCTCTGGTCGTCGTCGGCGGCCGCGGCGCTATCGGGCCACACGAGCCGGGCGGACGGGTCGAGATCGTCGACCTCTCGACGGTCGTCCGGCGGGCCGCCGAGCTGGAGCAGCGTGAGCACCCGCGCTGGCTCGTGTCCTCCGCCGGGGCAGCGCTGCGGCCCCTCGTCGACGCCGGGGTACGCGTGCAGCGCTGCTGGGACGTGGCGGAGGTGCATCGACTCCTCCACGGCGGCTGGCGGGCCGACCTCGGCCGCGTCTGGGCCGCCGCACAAGGGCTCGACGCCAACGCCATTCCCAAGCCGGGCGGCGAGAACCTTTTCGACCTCCTCGACCCGGAGCCTGCGGTGGGCGCCGATCCCGACGCGGCCGTGCGTCCGGACGGTCACCTGCGGCCTGACGTCCTGGACGAGGCCTGGCCCACTTCCGACTCGCGTATGGACGCGATCGCGACCGTTCTGATCGAGATCGCCAGCCGACAGGATCGTGCCCTGCATGAGCTCGGACCGCGGACCGTCGCCGCCGCCTACTCGGAGTCCGCCGCCGCCGTGCTGTGCCTGGAGCTCGAACGAGACGGCCTCCCGGTCGACCGGCGCGCCGCGGAGGATCTCATCGCCGCCGCTGCCGGTCCCCGCCCCCGGGACGAGGCCGACGCGGTCCGGCTGCGCCGAGGGCGTGACGCCCGGGTCCTCGCTCACGTCCCGGGCCGCGAGGGCACCGACCTGCGCAACCCGGCTCAGGTAAGGGAGCTGCTCGCTGCGGTCGGCTTGTCGGTGCCGAACACGCGCAAGTTCGTCCTTGAGCGGCACCGCCTCGCCCATCCGTTCGTCGACGCCCTGCTCGAGTGGCGCAAGGACGAACGGATCGCCACGACCTACGGCTACCGCTGGCTGGACGAGCACGTCGGCGCGGACGGCCGGCTGCGCGGCGGGTGGACCGCGTCCGACGGTGCAGCGGGACGGATGACCGCCCAGAACGGCTTGCACAACCTTCCGGCGCCCCTGCGGCCGGCCGTCGTGGCGGAACCCGGCCATGTCTTCGTGCGAGCCGACCTCGGCCAGGTCGAGCCCCGGGTGCTCGCCGTGGTCTCGGGTGACCGCGCCTTCGCGGAGGCAACCCGGGCCGACGACCTCTATGCGCCGGTCGCGGAGAAGCTCGGCATCGAGCGCAAGGTCGCCAAGGTGGCGGTCCTCGCCGCGATGTACGGGCAGCGCTCCGGCGCCGCCGGACAGGCCCTCGGTGACTTGGAACGCGCCTATCCCGTCGCCATGGGCCTTCTCGACGAGGCGTATGCCTCGGGCGTGGCCCGCCGGCCACTGCGCACCTTCGGGGGACGCCGGATCAACCTCGACACCGACTGGCCGGGCAGCGACGACGGCGGGCGGGGACGGTTCGCGCGGAACGCGCTGATCCAGGGATCAGCGGCCGAGCTGTTCAAGGCGTGGGCAGCGACCGTCCGGCACGTCACGGCGCCAACCGGCGCCCAGATCGTCCTCTGCCTCCACGACGAGCTGCTGCTCCAGGCCCCCGAGGACCAGGCAGAGGAGGTCGCATACGCCGTGGAGCAGTGCCTGGAGGACAGTGCGCGGCGGTGGGCCGGCACCGACCAGGTGCGGTTCGTCGCCGACACCAGCATCATTCGGCGCTGGTCCGACGCCAAAGACTGAGCGCTCAGGCCTGGCCGAGGCCGCCGGTCTCGTCGTTCTTGCCCTTGTCGTCCGTGACGTCCTTGAGGAACGCCTCGAACTCGGCGCCGATCTCGTCGGCGGACGGCAGCTCGGACACCCCGGTAGCCAGCAGGCTGGGCCGCTCGCGCCCTTCCATGAACGTGTCGTACTGCCGCTCCAGCGCCTCGATGACCGCCTTGACCTCGTCGGAGCCTTCGACCTCGCGGGCGATCTCCGCCCGGTTGAGGCCGGCCGCGGCGGCGAGGTCGGTCGTGGACAGGCTGAGACCCGTGACTCCGCTCACCGCACCGAGACCCGCGAGCGCCGCGTCGGCGAACTCGGCCTGCGCGAGGTAGTGCGGGACGTGGACGGCGAACCCCAGGGCGTCCCGCCCGGACTCGCCGAGCCGCAGCTCGAGCAGCGCCGACCAGCTGGCCGGGACCTGCACGGTGCCGAACACCGGCTCGTGCTGAGCGATGAGCCGCGGGTCGGTGGCGTGCGCCGTCATCCCCAGCGGACGGGTGTGCGGCACTGCCATGGGGATGCCGTGGACGCTCACCGTCAGATCGACGCCGAGGGCCTTGCCGAGCCCGAGGACGGCCTCGACCATGCGCTCCCACTGGTAGTCCGGCTCGGAACCGGCGAGGAGGAGGAACGGCTGCCCCTCGCGGTCGGTGAGCCGGTACAGCAGCAGCGAGGGGTCCTCGTAGGAGGTCCACCGGTCGCGCTCGAACGTCATCATCGGCCGACGTCCGCGGTAGTCGAGCAGCTGGTCGAGGTCGAACGACGCCACGACGGTGTGGTCGTGAGCGGCCAGCAGGTGCTCGGTGAGCAGCCGCTGGGTGCGGCCGGCGTCGATGAAACCGCCCATCGAGACGAGCATGACCGACGCCCGCGCGGACGCGGGGTCCGTGTCGGTCTCGAAGCGGTAGAGCTCTGATGGGTCCTGCACGATGGGTCCTCCGAAACGATTGTCGCAGGGCGCTGACGCCCGTGCACACGACAACGCGCGGCCCGCCGACGTGATTCCGCTAGGTCACCCACGAAGTTCTCCGCTCCGCTCCGATACTTCGCGGGGACCCCGACTAACCGCGGTCGATCGCGGCGATCGCTCTGAGGATCCGCTTCACGGACACGGGGTATGCGGTGCCGAGGCTCTGCGCGAACAAGGACACTCGCAGCTCCTCGAGCATCCAGCCGAGAGCGACGACGTCGTCGGCGGCGCGCCGAGCGGGACGCATCGACTCCAGGAGGGCGGCGTAGGCGTCCTCCGCGACAAGCACCTCCTCGGTGGCCCGAATGTCCCGAGCGAGGTCGCTCGGTGCGCGGTCGAGCCGGTGGAGGACGGCCCGAAGGTATCGGTCCAGGTCCCGCAGCCGGTCGAATCCTGCATCCGCGACGAAACCGGGACGAACGAGCTCGCGCAGCTGCGTGCGGACGTCGGCGACGAGACCAGCCAGCGTCGGGGTGGTCATCGTGTCCAAGCGCCGAATCGCCTGGAGGTGCTTCGCCAGCACCGGTTCCACCAGCCCGACCACCTGCACCACCCGCGTCGCTAGATGGGTCCGCACGTCCGCCAGCGCCTCGGCGAAGGCCTCGGGAGTACGGACCTCGCGGGGCCGGCTGTGGTCGGCGATCGCGTCGACGGCGCAGGCCAGACAGTCGTCGAGGAGCGCCGGGACCGATCCGTGCGGGTTGTGCGCCAGCGCCAGCTTCTGGGCGTTGGTCAGCTGGGCGAGAACCTGTTTCCACGGCGGCGGGACGTTGAGCAGCAGCAGCCGGCGGACGCCGAGCCGGTGCTCCGAGGCGGCCTCGGCGCGGGTCGGCAGGACACGTAGGGAGACCGAGGCGCCGTCGTCGACGAGCGCGGGGTACCCCTCGACCCGCCGACCGGCCGTCGACGTCGTGGCGACCTCGTCCGGAATCGTGCCCACGTCCCATGCCCGCAAGCCCGAGCGCTCGACGGACGACCCGGCTCGGGACACCTGGCGGCGGAGCTCGGGCTGGGCGATCTCGCGGAGCGCATCGAGTTCGGGTCCGCGCGCGATGACCCGACCTCCAGCATCCTCCACGGCGAAGTGGACCCGCAGATGGGCGGGGACGCGGGTCATGTCCCAGTCCTCTGGACCGACCGCAACCCCTCGGGTCTGCCGGATCACGCGCCCGAGGACGTCGGTCAGGGCGCCGTCGCTGGGTCCAAGACCCCGCTCCCCGAGCTCACGCACGAGGGCGGCCGCGTGCTCGGGTGCCGGAACCAGCAGTCGACGGATTCCTTTAGGGAGAACGCGGATCAGCGCGGTGACGAGCGCCTCGCGCATTCCCGGCACCTGCCAGTCGAACCCGTCCGACGTCACCCGGTTGAGCACCTCGACGGGGATGTGGACGGTGACACCGTCCTCGGGGTGGCCCGGCTCGAACCGGTACGTCATCACGAGCTCGAGGTCGCCCTGCCGCCACACCGTCGGGTATGCCTCGGTGTCGACCTCGTCCGCGCGGTCCGAGAGCAGCAGATCCTCGGTGAACGTCAGCAGCCGCGGGTCCGAACGCGCGGCCCTCTTCCACCACGAGTCGAAGTGTCGCGCCGAGACCACTGATGCAGGAATGCGCTTGTCATAGAACGAATACAGCGCCTCATCGCCCACCAGAAGGTCGCGCCGCCTGGTCCTGGCCTCCAGCTCCGACAGCCGCTCGACGAGGGCGGCGTTGTCGTGGAAGAACCGGTGCCGCGTCGTCCAGTCCCCCTCGACGAGGGCTCGCTGGATGAAGAGGTGCCGCGACTCGACCGGGTCCACGCGCGCATACCCGACGGTGCGGCCAACGACGAGCGGCACTCCGTAGAGCGTCACCCGCTCGGTGGCGACCGCACTCCCCTGCCGCGCCGACCATCTCGGTTCGGAGTACGACCTCTTGACGAGGTGCTCCCCGGCCTCTTCGGCCCACACCGGATCGATCCGCGCCACGTCCCTCGCCCACAGCCGAGTGGTCTCGACGAGCTCGCCGGCCATGACGAACTGCGGCTGCTTGCGAAAAAGGCTGGAGCCCGGCGAGATCCCGAACCGCGCGCCCCTCGCCCCCTGGTACTCGCGCTTGACCTCGTCGCGAGCGCCGACGTGCGACAGGAGGCCGGCAAGCAGTGCCCGGTGGACGGTGTCGAGATCGGGCTCGCCGTGACGGGCGCTGCGTGACGTGTCGAATCCCCCTTGCTTGCAAGCCTGTCGGAGCTGCTGGTGCAGGTCCTGCCACTCCCTGATCCGCAGGTAGTGGAGGAACTCGGATCTGCACATCCGACGAAAGGCACTGCCGGACAACGCTTTCTGCTGCTCCTGCACGTAGCGCCAGAGGTTGAGGTATGCGGCGAGGTCGGAGTGCTCGTCGGCGAAGCGCTTGTGCGCCGCGTTGGCCAGCTCCTGCTTGTCGAGGGGTCGTTCCCGCGGGTCCTGGATGCTCATCGCCGACACGACGACCAGGACCTCGCGGAGGCAGCCCAGCCGGTCCGCTTCCAGCAGCATCCGACCGAGCCGGGGATCGACGGGCAGCTGCGCGAGCCGCCTCCCGTATGCGGTAAGCCGCCGCCGACTGTCCGTGTCGGCGCTGGACTCGACCGCCTGCAGCTCCTCCAGCAGCCGGACGCCGTCGGTGACCTGCCGCGAGTCGGGAGGGTCCAGGAACGGGAAGCGGGCAACATCGCCAAGGCGGAGGCTGGTCATCTGGAGGATGACCGACGCCAAGTTGGTGCGCAGGATCTCCGGGTCGGTGAACTCGGGCCGCCCCAGGTAGTCCTCCTCCGCATACAGGCGGATGCAGATCCCGTCGGCGAGCCGGCCGCACCGGCCGGTGCGCTGGTTCGCGCTGGCCTGGCTGATCGGCTCGATCGGCAGCCGCTGGACCTTGGTCCGCTGGCTGTACCTCGAGATCCGGGCCGTGCCGGTGTCGACCACGTATCGGATGCCAGGGACGGTCAGCGATGTTTCGGCAACGTTGGTAGCCAAGACGACCCGGCGGCCTTCGTGGCGGGCGAACACCCGGTGTTGCTCGGCGGCCGAGAGCCGGCCGAAGAGGGGCAGCACGTCCGTGGCTGGCAGGTGCAGCGCGGTGAGCGCCTCGGCGGCGTCGCGGATCTCACGCTCCCCCGACAGGAACACCAGAATGTCCTGGCTGCCGCCGTCGCGTGACAGCGACCGTGGCGACTCGGTCCACAGCTCCTCGACCGCCTCGACGATTCCGGTCACCTGGTCGAGGGGCTCCTCGTTCTCACGCTCCAGTGGCCGGTAGCGCACCTCCACGGGGTACGTCCGCCCCGAGACCTCGAGGACCGGAACCGGTCGATCGGGGCTCGCGAAGTGGTCGGCGAACCGCTGCGGGTCGATGGTGGCCGACGTGATGACGACCTTGAGGTCCGGACGGCGCGGCAGCAGCCGCTTCAGGTAGCCGAGCAGGAAGTCGACGTTGAGGCTCCGCTCGTGCGCCTCGTCGAGAATGACCGTGTCGTACCGGCGCAGGTCACGGTCCCGCTGCAGCTCGGCGAGCAGGATGCCGTCGGTCATGACCTTGACCAGGGTGTCCCGTGACGAGTGGTCGGCGAACCGCACCTGATAGCCCACGACATCGCCCACCTCGACGCCGAGCTCCTCGGCGACCCGCTCGGCCACCGCGCGGGCCGCGATGCGGCGGGGCTGGGTGTGGCCGATGGTCCCCTCGATGCCGCGACCGAGCTCCAGGCAGATCTTGGGTAGCTGCGTGGTCTTGCCCGACCCGGTCTCCCCGGCGATCACCACGACCTGGTGGTCCCGGATGGCCACGGCGATCTCCTCGCGGTGCTCGACAACGGGTAGGTCCTCGGGATACGTGATGTCCGGGACCACGACCCGGCGGGCCGCCATGCGTTCGGGTGAAGCAACCGCGGTCCGGGCCCGGCGCCCGCGGCGGACCGCGGGCTCCTCGGACATGCGGCCCACGATAGGCGGCCGAAAAGTTCTCCGTCGAAGCTGTCGATCCGGGAGGGTGAGCGGCGTAGATGTCGTGTCAGCGCACCACCTGTGCATCTCAACGTCATAAGGAGAACAGCCCCATGAAGTACGTCCTCATGTACAGCAGCCGTCCCGACCTCGACGCCGCCGTCCCGGAGGAGCGCCAGGCGGAGGTCTACGGCCAGATCTTCCAGTGGTTCGAGACGCACGCCTCGGCCTTCGTCGACTCCGGCGCCGAGCTCCAGGGCCCGGAGACTGCGACCACGGTGAAGACCGGTGAGAACGGCTCCCCGGTCGTCGTCGACGGACCCTTCTCGGAGGCCAAGGAGGCCATCGGGGGGTTCAGTGTCATCGACGTGGAGAACCTCGACGCCGCCCTGGAGCTGGCTCGGTCGTGGCCCTCACTCGGCTTGCCGGGTATTGCGATCGAGGTCCGGCCCATCGTCGACCACTCGACGGACTGAGCGGTCGGTACGGAAGACGCCGCGGTGGCCGGCCCGGACCCGGACGCGCGCCTCACGGACGCGGTCCGGCACGAGGCCGGGCCGGTCATCGCCGCCCTGCATCGCCTCACCGGTGACTTCGACGTCGCCGAGGAGGCGGTGCAGGACGCGCTCGTCTCAGCCGTGGCGGCATGGCGCCGGGACGGTCCCCCGCCGAACCCCGGAGGGTGGCTCACCGTCACCGCGCGGCGCAAGGCGGTCGACCGGCTCCGCCGCGAGGCGGCTCGTGGCCGGCTCGCTGCGGCCGTTGCGGCGGACCGGGTCTCGGAGGCGAGTGCGCCGGTGGCCGACGTAACGCCGTTCGCCGACACGGACGAGCGGGTGGCCATGCTCTTCGGCTGTTGCCATCCGGCCCTCGCGGTGGAGGTCCGGCTGGCCTTGACCCTCCGGTCCGTCGCCGGTCTCACCACTGACCAGGTCGCGAGGGCGTTCCTCGTGCCCGAGGCGACGCTCGCCCAGCGCATCGTCCGCGCGAAGCGCAAGATCGTGGCGACCGGAATCCGCATGGAGGTGCCGACGACGGGCCTCGCGACCCGGCTCGACGACGTCCTGACCGTCGTCTATCTCACCTACAACGCCGGGTTTGTCGACGCCGCCTCGCGCGGCCTGGCCGAGGACGCCGTCTGGTTGGCCGAGGTCCTCACCACGGGTCTGCCGCATGAGCCCGAGGCGTGGGGGTTGCTGGCCCTGCTCACCCTGCAGGAGTCCCGGGCGGCGGCCCGGTTCGGCCCGCACGGTGAGCTGGTCCTCCTGGCCGACCAGGACCGGACCCGGTGGGACCATCCGGCCATCGCCCGGGCCGAGCGGTACCTCGAGCGGGCGGCGGTGTGGCGGCGGCCGGGCCGGTTCCAGCTTCAAGCGGCCATCGCGGCGTGCCACGCGAGCGCACCGACGTACGCGGAGACCGATTGGCTGCAGATCCTCACCCTCTACGACCTTCTCCTGCGTCACGACCGCTCCCCGGTAGTGCGCCTCAACCGGGCGGTCGCCCTCGCCGAGTGCGTCGGCCCGGATCCCGCGCTCGACGAGGTGGACGCCCTGGGCGGCGAGCTCGACGCATACCATCTCTGGCACGCCACCCGGGCCGACCTCCTGCGCCGCCTCGGCCGGTATCCCGCCGCCAGCGACGCGAACCGGCGGGCGCTCGATCTCGCGGCGATCCCAGCCGAGCGCGCCCTGCTGCGTGATCGCCTCGCCACCTGAAGGTCAGCTGGCGGTCGCGCGCTCCATGGCGTCGTGCATGTGACGGTGACCCACGCGCTCGTAGCCGATGACGGGGACCAGCAGCGAGGCAGCGACGACGACGAGGCAGAGCGGCATCCCGACACCGGCGGTGGCCATCAGGACGGCGCCGGCGAGGACCGCGACGGTCCCGAGGGTGACCCAGATGTGGAAGGCGTCGAGCTCCCCGACCAGGAGGGAGTACAGCGCGATGATGGAAACCAGGTAGAGGCCGACGGGCATGGCGACCGACAGGACCGCCCCCAGCGCGCTGATGTGGTCGTCGTCCTCCAGGCGCAGGGCGGCGACGTGGAGTCCGGCCCCGGTAGCGATGATCGCGGCGAAGACGACGATCTGGCCGTAACCCCAGACGAACCCGCGCTCTCGGTGAACGCTCAGGACCTCTCCCGACGGGACTGTGAAGTACGTCCACCACATCCCAAAGGTCAGCGCGATCCCCGCGCCGCCGACGAGGAGGACGTCAGACGTGATCCCCCCGGCCGCGTCCTCGACCGAGGAGAGCGCGGCGACGGTGCC
>JBKPKI010000236.1:0-18296 GCA_046731055.1 Actinomycetota bacterium
CTTCAAGCCGCGTCAGGCGGCGCGCTCGACGGGCTTCCGGCTCGCCCGTCGGTCCGCCCTGGAGCCCGCAGACAGACGCATACGGCAGGATGGGAGCGATGAGCGAGGACCGCAGGCAGCCCCGGCGGCCGGCCATGATGAGCCCGGCCGCGATGGAGGCGTTCGGCGGAACCGTCGATCCCGTGCAGGAGATCGAGGCCGCCCACCAGACCGCTGCCGTGCTGGTCCACGCCGGAAGGGCGGCTAACGACCCCACCGTCACGGCCCGCCTCGTCGACCTCGTCGAGGAGCTGGGCCTGTCGACCGTCGCCGACCTCTGGGCGCATCGGCCCGCCCGCACGCTGCCCGGCGCACTGTGGCGTCTCTATGTCTTGCGGGAGTGGGTACGGCGGGCGCCGGACGAGGCCAGCCTGGACTACGCGGCCGGAGTGCGGTTCGCGGATGTCGACCACGCCGTGGCCGGAGCCGCCGAGCCACCGGGCCCGACCGAGGTCACGGCGCTCGCCGACGCGATCCTCGCCGGGGTGTTCGAGGGCGATCTGGCCGTCGCCCTGGAACGGGCCGCGGCGTTCTGCCGGGTCGTCGCCGCGGGGCGGGCGGACCGCTCGGAGGGTGAGGAGGCGGCGACCAGGGCAGCGCATCTCCTCGACACCGCCGACGACCTCACCGCCGCCGCCACCCTGTGGCGCAACGGGGAGCTGTCCTAGCCCGCGAGCAGCTTCCGGTCGGGTGCGATATCCTGTGACGGCGTCGGGCCGCGGTAGCCCCGGGTCCCATGACACGCCGCTACGAGCGGCCTCGCGCCGTGAGGCGCTCCCGGCCCGACGTGGACCCTCTTCAGCCGGCCGAGCGCGTCCCGTGTCGTACCGGTGACGCCGGTCGCTCCGCCACATTCACGCGTACATTGTGAGGATGGGTACCGCACCGGGTGCCGAGGAACCGCCCGTCGATGGCCCGGTCGAGAGGCACGACCAGCCCGACGCCGCCCGGCCCGACGAGCTGCGGGACACCGCCCTCCACGAAGAGATCGAGCTCGTGGGGCAGCTGGTGGTGGCGGCGACGTCGACGCCAGACCGACTGAGCCAGGAGGAGATCGACAAGGTGCTCGGGGTCGAGCCCGAGGACTGACCGAGCCGGCGGAGCACCCGGATCGCCGCCTGGCCGGCGATTCCCGGAGAAGCAGGCCTTTCCCGTAGCCTGTCCCACGGCCGTTGCCGCTATGGCACACACGACGACCGGAGACGAACGTGGCGTTCCGCCTCACCCCCAAAGAGGACAGCTTCTACGAACTGTTCGGCGCTTCGGCCGGACACCTCGTCAACGCCGCGAAGGAGCTGACCAACCTCCTGGCCGTCGAGACCGCGGAGGAGCGTCGTGCCGTGGTCGAGCGCATGCACGACCTCGAGCACCTGGGCGACGAGTCGACCCACGAGATCATGCGCCGCGTCAACAGCTCGTTCATCACGCCGTTCGACCGCGAGGACATCTACGCCCTCGCATCGCGCCTCGACGACTGCATGGACTATATGGAGGAGGCGGCTGATCTCGTCGATCTCTACAAGGTGTCCGAGCTGCCCAAGGGGGTGGCCAAGCAGATCGAGATCATCGCCCGGATGGCCGAGCTCACCGCCAGCGCCATGCCGCGGCTGCGCTCGATGCAGGACCTGTCGGAGTACTGGATCGAGATCAACCGCCTCGAGAACCAGGCGGACAAGCACTACCGCCGGCTCGTCGCGAACCTGTTCGAGAACGGCGACGCCATTCAGGTCCTCAAGATGAAGGACATCGTGTCCGCGCTCGAGGCCGCCGCTGACGCCTTCGAGGGCGTCGCCCACACCGTCGAGGGCATCGCGGTCAAGGAGAGCTGACTCACCGGTGGAGTGGTTCGCTCTGGCCGTCGTCATCACTCTGGCGATGGGCTTCAACTACACGAACGGGTTCCACGACGCGGCGAACGCCATTGCCACATCGGTGTCCACGCGGGCGCTGACCCCCAGGATCGCGTTGGGCATGGCGGCGATCGCCAATCTCGTCGGCGCGTTCTTCGGCACCAAGGTCGCCCAGACCGTCGGCAGCGGGATCATCGATGCGCCCGAGGGCGCCGATGGGCTGTGGCTGGTCGGCGCCGCCCTCATCGGCGCGATCGGCTGGAACCTCCTCACCTGGTGGAAGGGGCTTCCCTCGTCGTCGTCACAGGCTCTCATCGGCGGCCTCGGTGGCGCGGCGCTCGCCGCTGGCGCCACGGTGAAGTGGCAAGGCATCCTCGACAAGGTCGTCATCCCGATGGTGCTCTCGCCGGTCGCGGGCATCATCCTCGGCTACCTCGTCATGACGGCTATCCTCTGGCTGTTCCGCCGCGCGAACCCGCACAAGGTTTCGCGAGGATTCCGGTATGCGCAGACCGTCTCGGCGGCGGCGATGGCCTTCGGGCACGGGCTGCAGGACGCGGCCAAAACCGCGGGAGTCGTGGTCCTCGCGCTGAATGTGGCCGGCGTCCACACCGGTCCGTCGATCCCTGTGTGGGTGCTGGTCCTCTCCGCGGTCGTCATCAGCCTGGGCACGTATGCGGGTGGCTGGCGGATCATGCGGACGCTCGGTCGGCGGATCATCCACCTCGATCCGCCGCAGGGGTTCGCGGCCGAGTCGACCGCGGCGTCGATCCTCTACGTCGCCGGGCTGTCGTTCGGGGCGCCGATCTCGACGACGCATACGATCACGTCAGCGATCATGGGCGTCGGCGCGACCAAGCGTCTCTCCGCGGTGCGGTGGAGCGTGGCGGGCAACATCGTCAGCGCGTGGGTGCTGACCTTCCCTGGGGCCGGCAGCATGGCTGCGGTCACCTATTGGCTGACGTTGCTGTTCCACTGAGCCGGTGCTGCCGCCCGATCTCGCGCCGGTCGACTGGTCGATCATGGTCGTCGACGTCGGTTCTGGTTTGATGCTCGCCGGATCGGCCCGGCGATCCGGGCCCACGTGGAGCGCTGACCCTTAGACCCGCCGCAGGAAGTCGTCCAGCACCTCCGCGCCCCAGAGCAGCGAGGCCACGGGAACTCGCTCGTCGATGCCGTGGACCCCCTGTCGGATACGGCCCTGCGGATCCTCGCCCAGTGGAGCGAACCCATAACCAGCGATGCCCAGCTGCGCAAAGGCCTTCGCGTCCGTGCCCCCGCCCATGCAGTACGGGAGAACGACCGCCTCCGGGTCGGCCCGGCCGACGGCGTCCCGGATCGCCTCGAACCACGGACCGTCCATGGGAGCCGAGATCGGCAGTGTATGCGAGGTGAACTCGAACTCGACCTCGTCGCCGATGAGCCTGGGCAGGGCTGCCTCGAGCTGGTCCGCATACCCGGGCGGGCACCGGACGTCGATCTCCGCCGTCGCGGTGCCGGGAATGACGTTGACCTTGTACCCGGCCGCGAGCATCGTCGGCGTCGTCGACGCCCGAACGGTGAACTTCGCGACGTCGGCGGCATGGCCGAGCAGGTCAAGGCAGGCCTCGACACCCGCGTCGGTGTCGAGGTCGACGGTCAGACCCAACGCCTCGGCCGTTCCCTCGAGCTGCGCCCGAACCGGAGGAGAAAGGTGGATGGGCCACCGGTGGTGCACGAACCGGTGGACGGCGTCGACGAGCGCGCTCACGGCCGTAGTCGACGCGGGCCGGGACCCGTGGCCAGCCGCTCCCCGTGCCGTCAGTCGGAGGTGCATAGACCCCCGTTCGGCCGTCCCCACCGGGTAGCAGCGAGCGCTCCGGTCGCCGTGCCTGAGCCACCGGAACATGCCGCCGCTCTCGCCAATGGCGGCCTCGACGCCGGCGAACAGCTCGGGGTGCGAGCGAACCAACCACCGAGAGCCGTACCGCCCCCCAGCCTCCTCGTCCGCGAGGAAGGCGACGACGACGTCACGTTCCGGCCGCACGTCCTTGCGCGCCCATCGCCGCACTGTGCCCAGCGTCATCGCGCACATGTCCTTCATGTCGGCGGCACCTCGGCCCCAGACGTAACCGTCCTCGACCACCCCGCCGAAGGGGTCGACCGACCAGTCGTCCGGTGCCGCCGGTACGACGTCGAGGTGGCCGTGGACGAGGATCGCCGGGAGGTCACGACGCATACCGGGTATGCGGAGCACGACGCTGCCACGATCGGGCGCGCCGTCCGGGGCCAGCAGCTGCGGCAACCACCCGACCGACTCGAGCTGGTCTGCAACCCATTCCGCGGCCGGCCGCTCGCCGGCGCTTCGGCCGTGGCCCCAGTTCGTCGTGTCGAACCGGATCAGCCGAGCCAGCAGGTCGACGACCTCGGAAGGCTGGTCACGGTCCAATTCCGTCTCGATCATGGTGTCTTCCCATTCGCACAAGCGGTATGCCAGGGTCATGTCAATCGTTGGCGTGGGCATTTGGTCCGGGGAGCAAAGTTACGCCGTCGTGAGGGAGGTTCATTTGCGCTCCACCCGCATCCTCCGGGACCTCGGACTCGGGGCGCTGGTCATCACGCACGACCTGAGGCCGGCCCGGAACATCGCGGACCGGGTCCTGATGATGCACCACGGCCGGATCGTCGAGAACGGCACCGTCGAACAGGTCCTCCTCGACTCGCAGGACGACTACACCAAGACCGTGCTGTCCGTGGCCCCCGCGATGCTGGGCCAGCGGTGATTGGGCTCACACCTCTGGTTACCGGGAGCCGCGTCGCGCTGATCGCCCCCGCCGGGCCGACGTCCACCGAGCGTCAGCAGCGCGCGCAGGAGCTGCTGCGGCAGTGGGGGCTGGAGCCGGTCACCTACCCGTCCTCCACCGCCGCCCATCCGCGGGCCGCCTACCTCTCCGGCGCCGACCTCGTCCGGGCGAGGGACCTGGTCGAGGCGTGGTGCGACCCGGCGATCGCCGCGATCTTCTGCCTGCGCGGCGGCTACGGGACGATCCGCGTCCTCGACCTGCTCGACCCGGAGCGGATGCGGCGTGCCGCGGCCAAGCCCCTGTTCGGAAGCTCGGACATCACCGCGGTGCACGAGTGGCTGCGCGAGCGGCTTGGAGCGGCGACCTGGTTCACGCCGATGATCGGCACCGGTTCGCTGCTCGACGACGAGGTGGCGGTGGCCTCGCTGTGCGCCGCGGCGTTCGAGCCGGTCGCGGGGCGGTGCTTCGCCGGGCCGCGGGCGGAGCCTTTGGTGACCGGTATCGCCCACGGCACGGTCATCGGCGGGAACCTGTCGCTGCTCGCCATGACCGTCGGCGCGCGGGGACGTTCGGTCGACAACACCGGGACGGTGGCTCTCCTGGAGGACATGGGTGAGGAGACGTACCGGATCGACGGCTACCTCATGGCGCTGCTGCGGTCCGGTTGGTTCGACGGGGTCGCGGGGATCGCGCTGGGGAGTTGGCTCAACTGCGGACCGCTCGACGAAATCCGGGATCTGTGCCTCGAGCTGCTCGGGCCCCTCGGCGTACCGATGGTGTGGGAGCTCGGGTTCGGCCACGGGCCCGGCGCCCAAAGTGTGCCCCTCGGCGTGCCGGCCACCCTCGTCGTCGACTCAGATCGCGTTGCGTTGAGGGTGGACCGCGCTGACTGACGGGCTAGAACGAGCTCGTCTCGCCGAAGAGGGCTGAGACCGCGGCTCAGCCGAACCGGCCGGTGATGTAGTCCTCGGTCGCCTGTTCCTTGGGATTGCTGAAGATCCGCCGGGTTGTGTCGATCTCGACCAGCCGTCCCGGCTTTCCGGTCGCGACGAGGTTGAAGAAGGCGGTCCGGTCCGAGACCCTCGACGCCTGCTGCATGTTGTGGGTGACGATGACGATGGTGTAGTCGGATTTCAGCTCCGTGACGAGGTCCTCAATAGCCAGGGTCGAGATCGGGTCGAGCGCCGAGCAGGGCTCGTCCATGAGCAGCACCTGCGGCTTCACGGCGATGGCCCGGGCGATGCAGAGCCGCTGCTGCTGACCGCCGGAGAGGCCCGCTCCTGGTTTCTTGAGCCGGTCCTTGACCTCGGTCCAGAGGTTCGCGCCGATAAGGGACTGCTCGGCGGCGTCGTCGAGGGCCTTCTTGTCCCTGAGGCCGCCGAGTCGCAGACCCGCGACGACGTTGTCGTATATCGACATCGTCGGGAACGGGTTCGGCCGTTGGAAGACCATGCCCACGGTCCGGCGCACCGCCACCGGGTCGACGGCCGGCGCGTACAGGTCCTTGTCGTCGAGCATGACCTGACCCTCGACCCGTCCTCCGGGCACGACCTCGTGCATCCGGTTGAGCGTCCGGAGGAGCGTCGACTTGCCGCAGCCAGACGGCCCGATGAACGCGGTCACCGACCGGGGCTCGATGGTGAGGGACACGCCCTCGACCGCCTTGAAGTCGCCGTAATAGACGTTGAGGTCGTGAACGTCGATGCGTTTGGCCATGGGTGTCCTTCGGTATGCGGCTCAGCTGCGGACCGCGCCGAAGCGCGCGACGAGGCGGCCGATCACGTTGAGCAGCAGGACGAGGAGGATGAGCGTTAGGGCGGTGGCCCACATCCGCTGGACGGCCGCGTCGATCCCGAGCTCGGTCCGGTCCTGGTTGATCATCGTCGGCAGGGTCGGCATCAGGCCGGAGAAGAGGTTCGTCGCAATGCTCTTCGTGTACGGCCCGAGGATGAGCAGCGGAGCGGTCTCGCCCATGATCCGGGCCAGTCCAAGGAGGACTCCGGTGATGATGCCGGAGAACGCCGTGGGCAGGACGATCCGGACGATGGTCACCCACTTGGGCACACCGAGCGCGTAGGACGCCTCGCGCAGCTCGTTCGGGACGAGCTTGAGCATCTCCTCGGTCGACCGGACGACCACCGGCAGCATGAGCAGGACCAGCGCGAGGCAGACCGCGAACCCGACCCGCTGGAACCCGAACGTCGACACCCACACCGCGTAGATGAAGAGGGCCGCGACGATGGACGGCACGCCGGTGAGGATGTCGACCATGAACGACACCGCGCGCGCGACCCGGCCTCGGCCGTACTCCACGAGGTAGATCGCGGTCAGGATGCCGATCGGCACGGCGATGAGCATGGTGACCCCCGCCTGGATCAGGGTGCCCTGGATGGCGTGGATCGCCCCGCCGCCGACGTCGGTCGAGTTGATGTTGCGTTGGCTCTTGGTCCACCAGTCCGACTGGAGCAGCAGGCTGATGCCCTTGGTGATGACGGAGACGAGGATCCAGACCAGCGGGACCATGGCCAGGACGAAGGAGCCGTACATGACGACCCGGGCCAGGATGTCCTTGATCGCGCGACCGCGGGAGCGATGGCCGAGGTCGAACGGGGTCGAGGGCGGTGGAGTCCTGTCGCTCGGCGCCGCCGCCGTTGATGCGGGAACCTCGAACCTGCGCAGCGCGGAAGCGCCCGCATCGCGGTGGGTGACCGGTGAATCGGTCGCGGAGACCGGCGGGGTCGTCATTCGCTGAAGGCCTTCCTGCGCTCGATGACGATCCGGGCGATCGCGTTGACGACGAAGGTGAGGACGAAGAGGACGAGACCAGCCGCGATGTACGCGCCGGTCTTGGCCGGCGTGTCGAACTCGGCGGCGTTGTTGGCGATGCGCGAGGCGAAGGTCTCGCCGCCGTTCAGCAGCGACCAGGTCCAGGGTGTCCCATCGGCCAGCTTGGACACCAAGAACGTGACCGCGATGGTCTCGCCGAGGGCGCGGCCCAGGGCCAGCATCGAGGCCGAGATGACCCCGGCACGGCCAAACGGCAGCACCGCGGTGCGGATCATCTCCCAGCGTGTCGCGCCCAACGCCAGGGCTCCCTCCTTGTGCGTCGCCGGTGTCTGGTCGAACACCTCACGGGAGAGCGCCGTGACGATTGGCAGCACCATGATGGCCAGGACGATGCCGATGAAGAAGATCGTCCCGCCGCTGATCCCAGCAGGAGAGAACAGCGGGAACCAGCCGAGGACGTCCTGCAGGCCGCCTTCGACCGGCGAGATGAGGCTCCGGAAGGAGAGCGCCGCCCACAGGCCGTAGACGATCGACGGAACCGCCGCGAGCAGGTCGACCAGACTGGCCGCGGTGCGCTTGAGCCATTTCGGGGAGTACTGGGTGATGAACAGGGCGACGGCGACGCCGACCGGTACCGCGAGCACCATCGCGATCGCCGACGACGCCACCGTCGTCCAGAGCAGCTCGACGATGCCGAACCGAGGGGCATCTCCCCCAGGAGCCCACTCACGAGAGGTGAGGAAGTTCGCCTGGTCCTTCAGCAGCGCCGGAATCGCTTGCGCCAGAAGGAAAACACCGATCAGGGTCACCAGCGCGATAATGATGATGCCCGCGCCTCGCGTGGCACCCGCAAAGAGCCGGTCCCCCAGTCGGCTGGTCGAGGCGCTGTCCCCCTCGAGGTTCGGGCGCCCCGACGGTCCGTCGCCCGGGAACTGCGAGGCGACGGACGCGCCGGTGATCGACGACACGGTTAGCTGACCGCTCCGACGGCGGCCTGGACCTTGCTCTGGACCTCCTTGGGCAGCGGCGCGTAGCCGAGCTCTTCGAGGCCGGACTGCGTCTGGTCGGAGGCGAAGCTGGTGAGGAATGCCTTGACCGCGGTGCCCTTGGCGGCGTCCGCGTACTTGCTGCAGACGATCTCGTAGGTGACCAGGACGATCGGGTATGCGCCGGCGGTCTTGGTCGCGTAGTCGAGCTTGAGGGCGAGGTCGTTCCCGGTGCCGACCTGGCCGGCCGCGGCAACGGCCTTGCCGGCGGTCTCGCCGGTCAGCTCGACCGGGGTGCCCGCTCCGGTGTCGACCTTGGCGACGGCGAGCTTGTTCTGGCTCGCGTAGGACCACTCGGTGTAGGTGATGCCGCCGTCGGTCGAGGCGACGGCGCTGGAGACGCCCGCGGACTTCTCCTTGCCCTCACCTTTGCCGGTCCACTTCTTGCCAGGGGCGGCGGTCCAGGCGTCGGGCGCGGCCGACTTGAGGTAGGTGGTGAAGTTCTCGGTCGTGCCCGACTCGTCGGAGCGGAAGAAGACCTTGATCGGGGTGGCCGGCAGGGTGGCGCCGGCGTTGATGGCGGCGATGGCCGGGTCGTTCCAGGTCGTAATAGCACCGTTGAAGATCTTGGCCGACACGTCCGCGTTCAGGACGAGGTTGCTGACGCCCTTGACGTTGTAGGCGATCGCGATCGGGCCGGCGACGAGTGGAAGGTTCCATGCGTCTGAGCCGCACCTGGTCTTGGCGGCGGTGGCCTCGTCTGTCTTGAGCGCGGAGTCAGAGCCGGCGAAGTCCACCTGCTTGCCGGTGAACTGCTTGATGCCGGCGCCCGATCCGGTCGCGTTGTAGTTGACGGTGGCGTCAGCGCACGTGGTCTGGAACGCCTTGATGGCCGCCTCGATGGCGTTCTTCTGGGCGGTGGAGCCCTCGCCGTTGAGCGTGCCGGAGAAGCAGTTCGCGGCGGCTGTGCCACCGGTCGAGCCGGCGCCGGCTCCACCGGAGCCGCTCGCGCCGCCGGAGTTGTTGTCGCTGCCGCACGCCGAGAGGGCGAGGGCGCCGGTCAGCGCTACGGCGCCGGCCGTCAGGGCGCGGCTGGTACGCAGGAGTCGCACGGGGTTCCCTTGTCTGTCGGGGATGTTCCGGTATGGGGCCGATGCGCCGGCTATCCCGTCCGGTGCATCCGACTCGGACGTTAGGTGCCCTAAGTGACCGAAGTCCCTCGCTGGGTGAACTACCGGTAAACGGGTGCCAAAGCCTTGACGCCCCGCCCACAACTCCGCCCGCGCGCGCTCACACCCCGCACCGTCCCGCCCGTAACTCTGCACCCGCCGCCCAACAACTCCGCACGTGATGACCTGTTGGCCGGTCCGGTCCGAAATGTCGGACTACTTCTCCGCACGTGCGGAGAAGTTGGAGGCGCGGAGCGGGCTCGGGCGCGGGCTCGGGCGCGGGAACGGGGTGGCGGACGGGAAGCGGTATGCGGGTCAGGTCGGGTACGGATGCGGTCAGGTCGGGTAGCGCTCCCCGAGAGGCCAACCCTTGTCGCTCTCGCTGGTCGAAAACGACCAAACTTGGCCTCTCGAGACGATGGTGTGGTCGCCGCACCGTCGATGGCTGTTCGTCGTCGACGCCGACGGCCCCCTGATCACCGTCGACTGCGACACCAATCCGACCAGCCAGCTTCCGCTGCCGCTACCACCACTTCGTCAGCTGGCCTCCGGAACATGGGCAGCACCTGACTGGCCAGGTCGAGTGGTCCGGGGCCGAGGTACGGCGCCGGCCGGAGCAGCGTCGGGATCGTGAGCGGAGAAGACGGTGATCTCCGGGTGGTCGGCGGCGAGCCGGCGCAGCTGGTCCTGGCTGTGGCGCCGGAGGTGGTGGTCGGTGGCGACGACCCACTGGAACAGGCCCACTCCAGCCGCACACTTCCGCCGGGGCTGGTGGACCTCGCGCGGGTCGAAGTATGCGTCGCCGGCGTGGAGGAGCCAGCCGGAGTCGGTGTCCACGGCTACGCCGCAATGGCCCAGGGTGTGACCCGGCAACCGGACGAAGAAGATCTCGGTGGGCAGGCCCCGCAGGGAGCGCACCGCGCGGAAGCCGAACCACGACTCGCCCTCGGCGGCATACGTCTCCCATCGCGGGCCGTGTGCCCACATCGCGGGCCGGTACCGGGCGCGCGCAAGGAGCCCATGACGGCCGACGGCCGCGTGCAGCTCGACGGTGTGCACGTGCACTCGCGCCCAGGGAAAGTCCGACAAGCCTCCGACGTGGTCGAGGTCGAGGTGTGTCTGGACGATGTGGCGCACGTCCCGAGGTTCGTGGCCCAGGCCCCGGATCTGGTGGATGGCGGCCAGGCTCGGGTCGATGGTGGGGCGGGCGTAGCCGTGGGCGAACGCCCAACCCAGCCGGGAGGGGATGGCCGCGTAGTCCGCCGTCCCCAGCCCGGTGTCGACGAGGACCAGCCCGTCGCGGGGTGTCTCGACGAGGAGCACGTGGCAAGCGAGCGCGACACCGCCCAGGCGCAGGGCGGTGAGGTGGGCGCAGTTGAGGTGATGCACGCGCAGTGGGCCGGTCATGGCGCGCTCCTCTCGATGCGGCTGTCGCACCACCATGGTGCGCGCCGCCGACGTCCGGAGGCCGTCACTCTCGGAACCCAACGGTCCGGCGGCGCGATCAGGTCGGGTAGCGCTCCACGGCGGTGATCCGCGCCGCGTCGCCGGAGCCGACGACGTGGCAGACCAGCACCTCGCCCTTGTCCATTCCCTCCGCCGCCGCGCCGTCGAGCGTGGCCGCGGCGTCGGGACCGCCATCGGCGGACTCGTCCACCTGCTGCCGGAGCATCGTCAACAGGCTCGGCAGCACCGGGCCGTGGCTGCACAGGGCGGCCGGCACACCACGGGCAACCACCCGGCGGAGGTGATGGGCACTGCGGGCCGGGTCCGCTGCATACCCCTCCTCCGACAGCCCTTCCTTGAGCCGCAACGCTATTCCGGTGGACACCGCATACGGACGGAGCGTGTCCGTGCACCTGACCGAGGTGGACGAGACGAGCCGAGTCACCCCGTATGCCGCGAGGATCGGCCCGATCGCCTTCGCCTGAGCCAGGCCCTTGTCGTCGAGCGGCCGCTGCGGGTCCGGCCGCTTCCACGAACCGCGAGCCCGCGCCTTGCCGTGCCGGACGACGACCAACGGCCAGGTCGTGAGGCGGCCAGCGGCGTCGGCGCGCACGACGGCGCGCAGCTGGTCGCGGTCGCGGGCGTAGTCGAGCTTGTCGTGCGCGGTCAGGACGTCGAGCCACGCCACCTCGTCGATCTCGTTGACGAGGCGGCCCTTGCCGCCGACGACCTCCGCGGCCCAGTAACGGACCTGCTTGGTCGCGGGGACGCCGTCCCGGTCGAGAATCGTGTAGCTGGCCGCGGGAAGCGGCATCCCGAGGTGCACGCGGAATCCGGTCTCCTCGGTTGTCTCGCGCATCGCGGCGACCGGCCACACTTCACCGGGGTCCAGCTTGCCCTTGGCCCAGGACCAGTCGTCGTACTTGGGCCGGTGGACGAGGGCGACCTCCAGGCGTCCGCGGCGCCGACGCCAGGGCACGGTCCCGGCGGCCGGGACGACGAGGGATGGCGTGACCGTCATGACGTCACCGACCGGCGAAGGCAGCCGTTACCGGCGTCGGGCTTTGCGACGACGCTTGAGATGGGAATCGATCATGGCGGTCTGGACGTCCACGAGCGGCTCGCCGTGAGCGTTGCGGTGATGGCGAGTCCATCGGCCGTCCTCGGAGAGCTCCCATCGCGAGGTCGTGGGGGCGATGCCCTTGGCGAGCAGTGACGTGATCTCCGCGACGTGCTGGGGGTCGGTGACCCGCAGCAGGGCCTCGACGCGGCGGTCGAGGTTGCGGTGCATCATGTCGGCGCTGCCGATGTACACCGTCGGTTCGCCGTCGCCCGCGAACCAGTAGACCCGCGAGTGCTCGAGGAACCGGCCGAGCGTCGAGCGGACGGTGATGTTCTCGCTCAACCCTTCGACGCCCGGTCGCAGGGCGCAGATCGCGCGAACCCAGATGTCCACCCGGACGCCGGCCTGGGAGGCGCGGTATAGGGCGTCGATGGTCTGCTCGTCGACGATGGAGTTGAGCTTGAAGATGATGTGGCCCTTGCCGGTCTTCTCGTGGCGCTCGACCTCGTCCTCGATGAGCTCGATGAGGCCGGACCGCACGGTCCGCGGCGCCACCAGCAGCCGCTTGAACCGGCTGCGGGGCGCGATTCCGGACAGCTGGTTGAACAGCCGGGTCAGGTCCTCGCCGACCTGCGGGTCGCTGGTGAGGACGCCTAGGTCCTCGTAGATCCGCGCGGTCTTGGGGTTGTAGTTACCGGTACCGATGTGGCAGTAGCGGACCAGGCCCTCGGCCTCCTGGCGGACGACGAGGCAGAGCTTCGCGTGGGTCTTGAGGCCGACGACGCCGTAGACGACGTGCACGCCGGCCTGCTCCAGTTTGCGGGCCCAGCTGATGTTGTTGACCTCGTCGAACCGGGCCTTGATCTCGACGACGGCCAGCACCTGCTTGCCGGCGCCGGCGGCGTCGATGAGGGCGTCGACGATGGGCGAGTCGCCTGAGGTGCGGTAGAGCGTCTGTTTGATGGCCAGGACGCGAGGGTCGGTCGCCGCCTGCTCGATGAACGCCTGCACCGAAGTCGAGAACGAGTCGTAGGGGTGGTGCAGCAGGATGTCCTTCGCCCGCACCGCGGCAAAGATGTCGCCCGGCTTGCTGCTCTCCGTCGGAGACAGGTCCCGCGGCGTGAGCGGGACGAACGGGTCGTACCTGAGATCCGACCGCTCGAGACGGTCGAGGACGAACAGCGCACTGAGATCCAGCGGCCCGGGCAGCCGGTAGACGTCCTCGACGTCGACCTGCAGCTCCCGCGACAGCAGGTCGAGCACGTGGTCGTCGATGTCGTCCTCGACCTCGAGGCGCACGGGCGGGCCGAACCGGCGGCGCGTGAGCTCCTTCTCCATCGCGGTGAGGAGGTTCTCCGCGTCGTCCTCCTCGACCTCGACGTCCTCGTTACGGGTGACCCGGAACGTCGTGTGCTCATGCACCTCCATGCCCGTGAACAGCTGGTCGAGGTTCGCGGCGATGACGTCCTCCAGCGGGACGTACCGCACGTCGTATGCGCTGTCGTGGTGCTCACTTCCCACTCGCACCAGCCGGGGCAGCGACGGTGGGACCTTGATGCGGGCGAAGTGCTCGTTGCCGGTCTTCGGATTGACGAGGGTGACCGCCAGGTTTAGGGACAAGCCTGAGATGTAGGGGAACGGATGCGCCGGGTCGACCGAAAGCGGCGTCAGCACCGGGAAAATGTGGTCGGTGAACAGCTCGTTGAGGGGCGCGCGCTCGGCCTCGCTGAGGTCCGCCCAGCGGACAGTCGTGATCCCCTCTTCAGCGAGCGCCGGGCGCACCTCACCAAGGAAAACGTCGGCCTGCATCCGCTGCAGCTGACCGGCGACCTCGCTGATCTTCTCCAGCACCTCACGAGGTTCGAGTCCCGACGCCGAGCGCAGGGCGATTCCCGTGGCGATGCGGCGCTTGAGACCGGCGACGCGGATCATGAAGAACTCGTCGAGGTTGCTGCTGAAGATGGCAAGGAACTTGGCCCGCTCGAGCAGCGGGACGTCCTCGTCCATGGCCAGCTGCAGGACGCGTTCGTTCAGCTGCAGCCAGGAGATCTCGCGCTCGAGGAACCGGTCCCCTGGAAGCTCGTCGGCGGCGCGGATGAAACGGCCGTTCGCGGCGCGCGGCTGGAACCCCCGTGGCGATGCGCTGGCGCTGGCCAGCGAGCGCAGAGCAGCGTCGTCCGACCCGTCGTGGTCGAGCTCGTGCTCGTCCGCTCGGGTCTCGCGCTCCGACAGCTCCGTGCTCATGCCCTCATCGTTCCACCTCGGGGTCGACCGGCGTCAACGTGCCGACGGCTTCTGGGCGAACATGCGGTCCACGGATCGCGTGGTGAAGCCCAGCCCGCGATAGACCTTCAGCGCGGCCGGGTTGTCGCCGTCGACGTAGAGGATGACGTCGTCGACGCCCTGGTCGCGCAGGTATGCCAAGCCCAGCAGGGTGACGGGTTTCCCGAGACCCTTTCCTTGGTATGCGGGGTCGACGGCCACGACGTACACCTCTCCTTCCCGTGCTGATCTCCGCTTGGTCCAGTGGGATGCCGCCACCCTGTCGGGATCGGCCTCCGGGACGACGAGGATCAGCCCGTCGGGGTCGAACCACGACTCCGCCATCCGCGCGTCCAGGTCGGCGCGGGTCATCTGCCCCTGCTCCGCGTGGGAGGCGAACGCCGCCGCGTTGACCCGAAGCCACTCGTCCTCGTCTCGTCCTGGCCGGAACGGCCGCGCGACGAGTCCGTCGGGCAGAGCAGGCTCTTCCAACGGCCCTGCCTCGTCGAAGCGGCGGCCGAGCACCCACAGCTCCCGAACCACTTCGAGGTCATTCGCCTCCGCGAACCGCTCTGCCGCCGGCCGGTCCCCGTGCGCCCATATGCGGGTCCCGGCCGGGAGTAGTCGGAGCAAGAACGTCCCGACGCCCCGTCGCCGGTGCGCGGGCGCCACGACAAGCTCGGCCGAGCCGGTTTCGGTGCCCTCGTCCAGCTGCAGGTACCCCGCGAGGTCACGGTCCGCATACGCCAGGACGTGCTCGACAGCGCGTCCGGACCGGCCTCGGGCGGCGAGCAGGGCCTGCTCCGAGATGGGCGCGACGCCGTCTTCCGCCTCCGCGGCCCCGACCAGCGCGAGCACCGCTGCCTGCTGGTCGGCGGAGAGCAGCGCGGTGCGGACGAGTCGCGGGGTCACGCCGCGATTCCACCACGCGCGGGCGGCCCGCCGAGACCCGAAGTTTGATGACATCGCAACGCTCGACCGCGCATATCACCTCCGTCCGGCGTTAGCCTGCACAGGCTCGGGGATTCGCCTGAAGCACGAACTCGCAGCCCAGACCAGGGAGAACCATGTCGTTTGCCTTCACACGGCGTCTGACCGGCGTCGTCGCGGTGGGGGCGTGTGCCCTCGCCGGTGTCTTCGTCACCAGCGGGACCTCGGAGGCCGCCAAGAACGGTCCCACGTTGGACATCCAGCTTCTGTCGTTCAACGACTTCCACGGGAACCTCGAGCCGCCGAGCGGATCAAGCGGCCGGATCATCAAGTCGGACATCTATCGCGAACTGGCCACCACTAACCCGACCACCGGCGTCACGACCTACTCGGTCGTCCCCGACACCGTGGACGCTGGCGGCGTCGAGTACCTCGCCACCCACCTCGCGCAGGCCCGGCAGGGTCACCCCTACTCACTCACGGTGGCTGCCGGCGACCTCATCGGCGCTTCGCCGCTGCTGTCCGCTGCATTCCACGACGAGCCGACCATCGAGTCGCTCAACGCCCTGAAGCTCGACGCCTCTGCCGTGGGCAACCACGAGTTCGACGAGGGCTACAAGGAGCTGCTGCGGATGCAGAACGGCGGCTGCCTCGACGACGGAGCGGGCGCGAATAACCAGGACTCCTGCCCGGACCCGGCCGACCCGTTCGAGGGCGCGGACTTCCAGTACCTCGCGGCCAACGTGAAATACGCCGGAACCAACCAGACGATCCTGCCGCCATACACGATCAAGAACATCAAGGGCGCCAAGATCGGCTTCATCGGCATGACGCTCAAGGAGACGCCGACCATCGTCACCGCGAGCGGGATTGCTGGACTGGAGTTCACGGACGAGGTCCAGACCGCGAACGCCCTCGTGCCCGTGCTCCGGGCGAAAGGCGTGAACGCCATCGTCGTGCTCATCCACCAGGGCGGAACTCCGAACCGCACGGCTACCTACCCCGGCGGACCGAACACCGCACCCCAGAGCCGCCTGGAGAACCGCTACGACTACGCGTGCGCCTCCGGACAGTTCGACCCGGACACGGGCTACCCCGTCGAGCTCAATCCCACGTCGCCGATTCTTCCGATCGCGGCCAACCTCGACCCGGCCATCGACATGGTCATCTCGGGGCACACGCACCAGCCGTACGTGTGTGACGTCAAGGACCCGAAGGGTCAGCCACGCATGGTCACGTCCGCCTCTTCTTTCGGACGGCTGTTCACGGACACCACGGTCACCTACGACCGGCGCACTCAGGACATCGCCCGGACCTCCGTCAAGAGCGCCAACATGGTCGTGACCCGTGACGTGCCCAAGGACACGACGCAGACGGCGCTCATCAACAAGTACAAGACCTTGGTGCGGCCGATCGCCAGCAAGGTCATTGGTCAGATCGCGACCGACGTGACCCGGGCAGGCAACGCCGCCGGCGAGTCCGCCCTCGGCGACCTCATCGCGGACGCCCAGCTGGCTGACCAGAGCGTGATCACGGGTGGCCAAGTGCCAGTCACCGCCTTCATGAACCCAGGCGGCATCCGGGCCGAACTCACCTACGCAAACTCGCCCTATGGCGAGGCGGCAGGTGACGTGACCTTCGACGAGGCCTTCACTGTCCAACCGTTCAACAACTACCTCGTGTCGATGACGCTGACCGGGCAGGACATCTATGACCTGCTCACCCAGCAGGTGACGGGGGGCAACGCCAATGCGAGGAAGACGCTGCAGGTGTCGGCGGGATTCACGTACACGATGACGCCGACCGGCCCGGTCGACGGAAGCGTGGCGCTCAACGGGACGCCGATCAGCAAGACGGCCACCTACCGGATCGTCACGAACAACTTCCTCTCCGACGGCGGGGACAATTTCCCGGCGTTCACGAAGGGCACGAACAAGTACTTCGGTGGGCTCGACATCGACGCGTTCGCGAACTACCTGTCGGGTCACTCTCCGTACACCCCGGGTCCGCTCACCCGCATCTCGGGCTCGCTCAGCTAGACGACGAACATCCGACAGCGGCGGGGTATGCCTGGGGCTCAGCACCGGGCATACCCCGCCGTTCGGCCCGAGTGCCGGCGCAACAACTCGCCCATGTGGCAGAAGTTGTGGCGCCTAGCGCGCGCCAGGGCTCAACAACTCACACATGTGGCAGAAGTTGTGGCGCCTAGCGCGCGCCAGGGCTCAACAACTCACACATGTGGCAGAAGTTGCGCGGTCCGGGCGGTCAGGCTTCCGCGGCGACGCCCTCGCGAGGCCGGTCCGCGACGAACCGGTAACCGACGTTGCGGATCGTCCCGATGAGGGCCTCGTGATCGCTGCCCAGCTTGGCCCGCAGCCGGCGGACGTGGACGTCGACGGTGCGGGTACCGCCGAAGTAGTCGTAGCCCCAGACCTCCTGCAACAGCTGGGCGCGGCTGAACACCCGGCCGGGGTGCTGCGCGAGGAACTTCAGCAGCTCGAACTCCTTGTAGGTGAGGTCGAGTGGCCGGCCGCGCACCCGGGCGGAGTACGTCGCCTCGTCGATGACCATCTCTCCCGCCTGGATCGGCCCGCTCTCCTCGACCTCGCCCGGTTCAGTCCGGGTGATCGCGAGCCGGAGCCGGGCGTCCACCTCGGCAGGGCCGGCGCGGTCGAGGATCACGTCGTCGACGCCCCACTCGCTGGTCAGCCCCGCCAGCCCGCCCTCGGTGAGGACCGCGATGAGCGGGCTCGACAGTCCCGTCGCTCGGAGGACCCGGCACAGCGACTTCGCCTGGGCCAGCTCGGACCGCGCGTCGACGAGCACGAGGTCGCCCGCCGGCGCGTTGACCAGTGCGGTCGGCTCGGCCGGCAGGATGCGCACCTGGTGGCTGAGCAGGCCCAATGCCGGCAGGACCTCCGCGCTGGGGGCCAGCGCGTTGGTCAACAGCAGGAGGTGGACCATCTCCCGAGAATAATGGA